>MGRI01000096.1 GCA_001798105.1 Deltaproteobacteria bacterium RIFCSPHIGHO2_02_FULL_40_11 | reverse complement strand
ACTGCAAAATTGATGGAAAAGGCCCCGCTGGCAATCGTAAAAAGTTTATAGGGAATTGGCGTAAACCCCGCCACCCCCACCGCCCAAGCATCGTATTTTTGAAATAAATTTTGCACCACCTCAAACTTCGATTCCAATTCATAAAAATGTAAAATGGGCCACCCTAAAAGATCCATAAAATAGACGCCGATCAAATATCCTAAAATGCCCCCCAAAATGGAGCCGATCGAACACATCAAAGCATAATAAAAAGCCCGCTTCGGACGAGATACAGAAAGTGCAATTAAAAGCACGTCTGGCGGAATGGGAAAAAATGAAGATTCACAAAATGCCAAACCAAAAAGCGCAGGTGTTCCAAAGCGCGTATGCGCCCAGCTTAAAACCCAATCATATAGATTTCTGAACAGTTTCATGTACTTTTTTAAAATTCCATTTTTGAAGTCGTGTCATCGTGGGCGCATGGGATGCATCAATGTGAAGCGGTGTGACAGACACATACCCTTGATCCACCGCATGACAATCCGACCCCAAAATACTTTTTTCGTAGCCTAAGTACTTCCCACTGAGCCAGTAATAATTTTTTCCTCGTGGATCTTTTTGTTCAATGAGTCGTCCTTCGTAATATCGAAACCCTGTTTTACACACCCGAATGCCGTGTATATTTTTGAGTGGTACATCTGGCACGTTTACATTTAAAAGAACTTGTTTGGGCAAGCCCCGCTTTAAAATCTTTTGGGCTATTTTGAGCGCATATTGCGCAGCCCCTTCAAAATTGGGCGCGCGTGGACCATGTCCATAATCCAAAGAAACAGCCATGGCCGGTAATTTTAAAAACGTAGCCTCCCGGGCCGCCGCCACCGTTCCAGAATAATGAATATCATTCCCAAGATTTGGCCCCCGGTTAATGCCAGAAACAACCAAATCGGGTTTTTTTCGAGGAAAAAGCTTTTTGGTTGCAATGAGGACACAATCCGGTGGGGTTCCATTAATATGGTAATACCCGGGTTTCACCTTTTCCAAACGAATGGGTTTATGAAGCGTCAGCGAATGCCCCGTAGAAGATTGCTCTTGGGAAGGCGCTACAATCGTAACGTTTCCAAGCTGCTTTAAAGCGTCTGCAAGAACTTGAATCCCTACTGAAAGAATGCCATCGTCATTCGTGACTAGAATTTCAACCATGCAGAAGGCTACTTGGTGGGTAAAAGCTTCGGGGTAGTTCCCTTACTTCGAATCCTACGTTTTCGTTGTTTTCCAAGCTTGGTTCGCTTTCGTTTTCGACGCATTTCCGTCACTTGTGTTTTTGAAGCCATAATATTTTGGTTATAGCGCAAAGTTTTTTTCTTATCAATACTTATATGATAGGATGAAACATATATGTCTTCCATTCGAGAACGACTCATTCGAATGCATAAAAAGATTTTAGAGGGGGTTCAAGAAGAAATCCTTTCCTATATGGGGCGGATTACCCCAGAGCTTCAAAAATACTTGGACGACTACGACCAAGACTTTAAAGCCTATCAAAAAACCATCTCTAAAAAAGACCTGATCTCAGAAATTCAAAAGGCCGATATTGTTTATAGTGGCGACTACCATACCTTTGTCCAGTCTCAAAAAATTCCAATTCGGATTCTTCGGGAAGTCGTTAAAAGAAAGAAAAAAATTATTTTGGGCATTGAAATGGTTATGTCCCAACATCAAGTGGCCTTGGATGAATACTTAAATGCTAATATTACAGAAACCGAATTTTTGGAAGATATCGAATATGAACGCCTGTGGGGATTTCAATGGGAACATTTTAAACCCATTTTTGAATTTGCAAAAGAACACCATTTAAAAATGGTGGCTTTAAATCACAGGCCCAAAGAAAAAAAACGAAGCGGGATTTCTGAACTCACAACCCGAGACACATGGGCTGCAAAAATTATTGCGCGTACTGCGCTTGAAAATCCCGGCACACTCCTTGTCGTTATTTTTGGAGACCTTCACCTGGCACAAAATCATCTGCCCTTGCAAGTCTCCATCGCTCTCAAACACAAACATAAAAAAATAAAAACACTCACCCTGCACCAAAATAATGAAAAACTCTATTGGAAACTTGTCAAAAAAGGAGTTGAACATAAAGTAGACATTGTAAAACTCAAAAAAGATGCCTACTGCATTACAAACGCACCGCCCTGGCTCAAACTTCAGTCTTATGTACATTGGATTGAAAAACCCGAACACTATGACCAAATTTATCAAATCATAAAAGTTATTACGCAATTTATCGATTTAAAAATGAAAGGCCTTGAGGACTACCATGTCTACACGGCTGAAGAAAAAAAATATCTAAACCTCATCACCTCTTATTTTGAAGATGACCCCGCGGCGCAAAAACGGCTGAAAGAGATTTTACAGAAAGCAGAAAGCTTTTTTGTTCCCAGCGAAAATTTTATTTACTTAAAAAAAATGAGTGTGAACCATGCCGCAGAAGAAGCTACCATTTTTATTTATACCACCCATACCGGCTACACAGCCTATCCTGAAAGTATCGAGGCCTTCTTCTATGAAAATCTCTACTTGCGTACTTTGGGATTTTTAGGCTCTAAAATCATGAACCCCAAGCGAAGATGTGAAAAGGAACAAGACTTTACACTCCATAAAAATGACCCTTCGGCAAAAATCGTACGCACATTTTTAAGACGCCTGAGGCACTATATGAAAGGCTATCCATTCAACGCCACCCTCCCTGCCGCCTTAAAACGGAGTCCTTGGCTTTGCTTTCATGTCTCGAAAGCCTTGGGACATATGCTGGGTGAAAAGCTATACCAAGCCCTCCAAAGCAATCGTCTCAGCCATAACGACGTCTTAAAGCTTTTTGAAGCAAAACTTAAATTTCATGCTGCCATTGAGGCATACTTGTATTGGTCTAAAAAATTATTTAAAATAAAATCAAAATATCAATCGAAACAAGATCGTCTATAGGGAGGATTGTCATGCAATCAAAAGAACTTTCAGATCATGCCAAAGGATTCATTCAATCGGTGATTGAATCTGGGGAAAAGTGGCTTGGAGAAGAAGTTAAAAAAATGATCGATGAAGCCAATAATGAAGAGGAATTTTTAGAAGATCTCATGCTTTATTTAACACGCATGGAAATGAAGCTCCGTGATCTTAAAGAAAAATGTGAAAAGCTTAGCGGCTTGGTATAGTTGATCCCGCGGGCACTCTTCCAGCTTCATCAAACACACCACGATTCCCATCGGTACGGCTCGCTGCTTTTTCGGGACATTGGTCCACACAGCTTCGATAGTCGGTCCAAGCCCCACCCCTTTCACCTTTATCTTTGCTGGCTTTCAACGCCTCATCACGTCGACTTTTACAATTGGAATAACACAACTGTTCTTCTTTGGTGAGCTTGGAATCGGTGGGGATCTCAAAAGGCAAAACTTGATGCACGGTATTATCTAAAACTTTTTTTGTACCTTCTTTAACAGCTGTTCCCGGATTATATTGCTCTAATTCCTTGGCACCTTCTTCAGTTCGCTTGAGCTGCGAATGCAGCTTTGTTTCAAACGATAAAACCGTGAGTGCAAAAATTAAAAATGAAATTAAAAATAACCAGCCTTGGCTTTTCATAAAATCCCCCCGTTTACGTTCTGCATTTTGGTTTACGATAGCTTTATTATAGCACAAGCTTTTTCGTGAAAGATGGATTTTAATCTGTTTCTAATGTAGGCGGCATCGTATGCTGGGATCTGGATAGGTCTGGATTCCCCCATGCAAATAAAAGCTGTGGGAAGAGATTTCCGCTTGCGTCTGGAACCTCAATTAAATCTTTCCGCTCCAGTTTTTCCAAAAACTTCACCGCTTCTTGAAAAGTATTGACAGGCGTACAACAACATTCTGGCTGGCTGGCAAAAATCTTCATCCACTGTCTTTGGGTTTTGGTTTTAAATACCACTTGAATCAGCCCACGCATTTTCTTTAACTTGGAAGGCGCACATTTCGCTAAAGAGGGCGTTGGAAAGCCTGTGGGGTCTGTCAATGGAATCCAATCGGCATACTGGGGTTTTCCAATGACATCGCAAAAACGATTCCAAAATTTAGGTTCAATGGCAGCCACAACCATGGCCCGCTTGTCTCTGGTTAAATAGGTTGTGTAATTGGGATAAAGCCCCGTCATCCGATCTTCGTCTTTTTTCATTTCCTGGCCTGTCATTAAAACGCGCCCTAAAACCATGATCAAAAGTGCCATGGTGCCAGGCATCATGGCGCTATCATTGAACATGCCTTTTTGGGTTTTGTGCCGAAGCTCAAGGGCCGCCAAAATAGAAAGTGCCGGCAAAAGACTGCCCCCGACAATGTCTGCAAGTTGTGTGGGAAGCATCACAGGTCTTTCAGACTTCGCTGCCGTTGGATATAAAAGCCCCGAAAGGCCCAAGTAATTTAAATCGTGCCCAGCCACATCTTTCCAGGGGCCTTCTTGCCCATAGCCTGAAATGGCACAATAAATCAGTTTTGGATTCACAGCTTTTAGCTTCTCATACCCCACCCCTAATTTTTTCATGACCCCGGGACGAAAATTTTCGATCAAAATATCTGAAGATTCTACCAGTTTTAAAAAACTTTCTTTGCCTTTTGGATCTTTTAAATCAATCAACTTTGATTTTTTATTGCGATTGATCATGAGAAAATAAGGACTGACGCCATGCACCAAAGGCGGAACATATCGATTTACATCGCCTCTGGGCGGACGTTCAATTTTAATGACTTCTGCCCCCAGATCCGCAAGCATCACCGAACACAATGGCCCCGGCAATAAATGCCCCAGATCTAAAACACGAATACCGCTTAAAGGAAGCTTCGACATAGGAAATCCTATATCACAGACTTTCCAAAAAAAGAAATGTGGTTTGAAGTTTTGGAAGAAGATCTGCTCGAGACGCGTCCCACCCCTTCCAGGTTAAATGGCTCTGAAGCATGCTTCGAAGGCTTACATATAAATGTTTTTGATACGCCGCTGGTAAAAGGTAATAAATTTCTTTTTGGAGATCTGAAGACAATTGTATAAATTTTCGGATCCACGCAAATTCTTCAGGAGAAATTATTTTTTTATCCACAATATGTCTTAAAGTTTCAAATTCTCCCATCGCCCAAATTGGATGAAATTCAAAAGCGGCTTGCACATACTGATGTGCAACAATCTGCGCTAAAGACCTTGGATGCGAAGGTTTCGAAAATAAAACCAAATTCCCCTGAAAATCTGTCCTTAATTTTTTTTGTACTTTTAAAAAAATGCTCCGCGTCACACCCCATCTGCCTTGAGGGCCTTTTTGATAGCCTAACTTTTCATGTAATTTGATCGATGCCGTATTTGAAGATAAAATGCTTTCTTCAATCCATTGGATTTGGTTTCTTTCAAAAGCAAATTGCATCAGCGCAAATTTTGCTTCGGTTGCATATCCCAAACCTTCTGCAAAAGAAAATAACCCCAAGGGGAGTTCCAAAACAGAAGGGCTTGTTTTCAAATACACAATATTCCCCACCAAAAGCCCTGTTTGTCTTTCATAAATCCCATGCACCATGGCATCTGGAAAATTGGAGGCTTTTACCAAAAGGAGTCTTGGCGTTTCAACCACAACCTGTACACGACGGGGTAATGGAGGTCGCACGAGCCCTTCCAATTGCCCCTCACACGAAAGGCCAACTTGAAAAGATTCCGCAAAAATGGGGTTTAAGGAACAAGACCCCAAAGCAAAAAACATAAAAACGAGGAGATCATAAAAGAAATATTTTTTAAGAACCATCGAGCCGCGTATATACCATATGGTTAAGACTTAGGCAATTTTAAAGGGCCCTAAATTGTTACTTCGACCTAGAAATTGACAGCCTTTTTATAGAAACCTACTGAAATTACACATGTTTTTCTTTGGCATGGTCTTTGCTTTTTATAGAATATAGGAGGACTGTGTTGTGAAAAATTTAATACTTAGTTTTATGCTTTTAGCCTTTTTGGGGTGTGCCATGGACACACAAAAAGAAGAAGAAACTCAAGGCCCTGCTGCCCCGGGTCAAGTGGTCACGGTGGATCAAGCACGCGTAGATACGCCGCCCGCCACAGAACCTGCAGTCCCAGAAGTCATCGAAACACCCCACGTGGATTTGGTGATTTCTGAAATCGTTGATCTTATTGAAATTGAGTTTACCCGACATGCTCAAAGAAAATTTAAGCTTGGCAAAAAACCCATTCAAATTCCAAGAAATATGGAAGACTCGGTTTATACAGCAAAGGTTGAATTTCCCAAAGATCAGGCGCCTATTTTAATCGTTGAAAAAGTGGGTGCCTGGAAAAACACTTATCCCATGAACCGCATTGGTACTTTGCCAGCAGACATCCTGGAAGCCTATCAATCAGACGATCATAACGATATTAAAATAAAAGACCATGCCTTTGAAGACGCACCCAACGTTAAGCACCGCACATCCACCCGGCCCATGTACGAAGTTTATTTGAAAGCAGATAACACCTGGCATGGCAAGTTTCGGCATACCCAATCAGATCATTTGGCACAGTTTCCAAACTTCAAAGAAGGCGCTGAAGCTCACTTTATAGAATTTTCCAACCAAGTCTTTGGACCCACACTGTATTCTGCTCCCGTACAGAAGGCTTTACGCGAAATTTTGGATGAAACAAAGCTTTTGGAGCTACGACCTGCAGATATCTCTTCGATTTACTCTGAAATCTTAATCCGGACAGAAGAATAACCCCTGAATCTTACACGTATTTTCTTGCCATATATGGCAATTTGCCCCCTTTTCTCATTTTTTTTTAATTAAACCTCTCATCTTTTGGGGCGTCTAATCCGATAAAGGGGTATAACGGCAGGGAACAGTGCTCCAAGGCTCCTGTCCCTCGCCAAACACGTTCAGGAGGCTCAATATGACGAAAAAAACAAAAGCCAGCAATTTAACTCCCCCCATTCCCACAAAACTTCCAGTTCTCCCAGTAATGAGCGTTGTTGTCTTCCCCTTTGCGATTGTTCAGCTTCTGGTCAGAAGGGATAAAAATATTCAGCTTTTAAATTCTTTAAAGAGTCCTCAAAGCCTCATTGCGCTTGCCTCTCCGAAAGATCCCACGGTGTCAGATCCAAAGGGCTCCGATTTAAACGAATATGGGGTCGTTGCAAAAATTGTAAATAAAGTGAATTTAACGGATAACTCCACGCAAATTGTGCTTCAAGGGATGTCTCGCATTCGCATTAAAAAATACCTTCAAGAAGAACCCTTTTTGGAAGCTGAAATTACAAAGGTTCAAGAAAAAGAAGATGACGATTTGGAAACAAAAGTCCTTTTTGAAAACCTAATTGAACTTTTTAACCGCTTTGTCAACGGCAACCCAAAATACTCTCAAGAAATTACACGCATCGTGGAAATGAATCTGGATGAGGGACCCAGCGTTATTGCAGACCTCATTGCTTCTTACATTAATTTTACAATCGAAGAAAAACAAAAAATATTAGAAGCGCTCGATGTCAAAGATCGTATGAAATTTTTAATTAACCTTCTCAACAAAGAGTTTGAGTTTTCAAGGGTGGAAGGTGAAATTCACGGTCGCGCCAAGCATGAAATGGAACGCTCTCAACGCGAATATTTCTTGCGAAGACAGCTTGATGAAATTCGAAAAGAACTGGGCGAAGAAGGCGAAGGGAATGGCGATGTTGATGAGCTTCGAAAGAAATTGGCCTTGGGACACTATCCGAAAGAAGTCATGGAAGTTGCACAAAAAGAATTGAGCCGCCTCGAAAGACTCAATCCCAACGCTGCAGACTACCATGTCATTCGTACTTATTTGGATTGGCTGATTGAACTTCCCTGGCTGAAAACAACAACCGATTCCCTAGACATTTTGTCTGCTAAAAAAATCTTAGACGAAGATCATTACGGCTTAGAACAAATTAAAGAACGTATTTTAGAATACCTTGCCGTTTTGAAATTGAAAAAAGATTTAAAAGGACCGATCTTATGCTTCGTTGGGGCACCCGGGGTTGGGAAAACCTCTCTGGGACAATCCATTGCAAGAGCGCTGGGGCGACAATTTGTTCGCATTTCCTTAGGCGGCGTTCGAGATGAAGCAGAAATTCGTGGACACAGACGAACCTATGTCGGCTCTCTTCCCGGACGCATTGTTCAGGGTATTAAAAAAGCAGGCTATAAAAACCCACTTTTTATGATTGATGAAGTGGATAAAATTAGCTCTGATCGAGGGGATCCAGCCAGTGCCCTTCTCGAAGTTTTAGATCCGGCACAAAATAACTCTTTCCGAGATAACTACTTGGAAGTTCCCTTTGACCTCAGCCAAACCATGTTCATCACCACAGCCAATATGCTTGATACCATCCCTGCCCCGCTTCGCGATCGCATGGAAATTATTAAACTTTCAGGCTACACACTGGAAGAAAAAATTAGGATCGCTGAACAACACCTGGTTCAAAGACAACTGAAAAACCATGGGCTCACACATACCCAAGTACATTTCACAGATGAAGCGCTGAAAAGCATCGTCAAGGGATACACGAGAGAAGCTGGGGTAAGAAACTTGGAACGTGAAATTGCGCACATCTGCCGAAAAGTTGCACGGTATATTGCAGAAGGTGAAACTGGGCCTTTTAGCATCAAAGCCAATAGCATTGAAAAATATCTGGGCCTTCCCAAATTTATGGACGACGAGGCTCTGGAAAAAAATGAAATTGGGGTTGCACAGGGCTTGGCTTGGACCAATGTGGGTGGACAAATTATGCAAATTGAAACCACCATTTTGCCCGGTGGACAAGGCATTAAGCTTACTGGACAACTTGGAAATGTCATGAAGGAATCCGTGCAGGCGGCCTTGAGTTTTGTTCAATCCAAAGCCAAAAAGCTTGGCATTGATCCTAGATACTTTAAACACACGCTTCATGTGCACTTCCCTGCCGCAGCCATCCCCAAAGATGGACCTTCTGCAGGGGTAAGCATTGCAACAGCCATTGCGTCTTTGCTCTCGGAAAGACCGTATCGTAAAGATGTGGCCATGACCGGTGAAATTTCCTTACGGGGACATGTGCTTCCTGTGGGCGGGGTGAAAGAAAAGGTCTTAGCTGCCTACCGCGCTGGCATTACAACTGTGATTTTGCCCAGAAAAAATAAAAATGACCTGGTCGATATTCCCAATGAAATTAAGCGCAAAATTCACTTTGAACTGGTCGATACGGTGGATCAGATTTTAAAGATCGCGCTTGAACCTGAAGAAGCGGAAGACCCAAAAAAGGCCAAAGGAAAGCACGTAGCCGAAGCCACGCCAGCTGATGAAGCAGAAGAAAAAACGGCCATCAAGCTTGCAAGTGTTGAACGCATTACAAGATAGATGATACAGTATATTAAGGAGGAAACATGCCACAATGGTTTTTAGATGGGGGCCCTGTGATGTGGGTCATTTTAGGATGTTCGATATTTGGACTGGGGATATTTTTAGAACGGCTGCTGACTTTAAGACGCGATAAAATCTTACCTCGAAAATTTCTCATTGCGCTTGAAGATTTGTTGAGCGATCAAAAAATTTCTGAAGCAGAAACCTTGTGCAAGCAAAACGCATCCCCCGTTGCCAATATTGTTTATGCCGGCGTCAAACGTCATAAAAAACCCAGAGAACAAATTAAAGAAGGCATTGAAGAAGTTGGAAAACAAGAAGTGCTTTCTTTAAGTAAATATATTGGAGCACTCGGCACCATTGCACACATCTCTCCCCTCTTAGGCCTTTTGGGAACGGTTTTGGGGATGACAGAAGTCTTTCAAGTCATTACGTCTGAAGGCGTTGGCAATGCTCAATCTTTGGCAGGCGGTATTTCAAAAGCTTTGATTACAACCGTAGCTGGCCTTGTCGTTGCCATTCCAACTTTGGTGGCCTACAGGTACTTGTCTGCCAGGGTTAAAGAATTTGTAACAGAAATTGAATCCCAAGCTTTAAAACTCATGGATTTGGTTCTGGGAGATTAGGCGTTTATGAACTTTTCAAACGATTCGAATGGAAAAGAAGAAGTCACAATTGAACTGACGTCTTTAATCGATGTCATGTTTATGCTGGTTCTTTTCTTTTTGGTCACAACGACCTTTGTTTCTTCCCCCGGCATGAAAGTAGATCTTCCAAAATCTGCGGCCAAAGATATTGTAAGAAATAAAAAAGATCTCACCATTGTCTTAAGTAAAGACCAATCGATTTTACTCAATCAAAAACCCGTTTCAGAAGCCACGCTTCAAGAAAAACTTTTTGAAGAAGCACAGCTCAACCCTGAAACCATGGTCATTATCCGCGCCGATCAAAATAGCTCTCATGGGTTTGTGGTTCGCATTATGGATTATGCCAGAAACGCAGGACTCACAAAACTTGCCATTGCCACAGATCCAAAATCCAGATGATCCAAAAATTCCAAAACCGGATGGTTTGGATCGTCGGGGGGTTTATGATCTTTACATCTTTTTTTACGCTTTTTGGCCAACGCGGCCTCATTAAAATTTTTTCCTTAAAAAAACAACACCATGCGATTCTAAAAAAATCTGACTTTTTAGAAGCAGATACAAAACGCCTTCAAGAAGAACTTCAAAAAATGAAAAAAGAATATGCCTTTCAAGAACACTCTGCCCGAGAAACCTTAGGCTTTGTTCAAAACGATGAGCTGATTTACGAATTTAAAAGCAATGAGCCCTAAACACGCAATTCAACTCTACCATGAACGCGCCTTCTTTTATGAAAAAGGCATGGCACTGCTTCGTTATTTTGTAACGCTCCATGCTTTCTTAGAAAATGTTCCTTTAGATTTACCCCAAGCCCCCAAAATTTTAGACCTGGGATGTGGCACTGGGACAAACACAGAAATTTTACTGAAACGCTATCCCAAAGCAAACATGACAGGCTTTGATGGCGCCAAAAATATGCTTTCGATCTACCACGAACGCTACCCACTGTTTCCTTTGATTTATGGAAATTACAATGACCCCACTTCTTTATTAACCTACCCTGCACTTCAACCCTGCACACTCGATGAAAATCAGTTCGATCTTATTCTAAGCACATGCTCTGTCACCGAATATGGGAAAGAAACAGAGGCATTCCCCTTCTTAAAGAGCATCTTAAAGCCGAAAGGAAAGTTTTTAAACATTGGCATTAAAAATAATTTGTTTGGGATTTTAAGCGGCCTGTATTGGAATTTTAATCCCAGATCGCAAAAAAACTATATGGAAATTCTAAGGCAGGCAGGGTTTCAAAAAATTCGGGCGTTTTCTATTCCCATGAAACTTTTCCCGATGAATGTTTTAAAGTATGCAGTGATGTGTGAGAAATAACTTAAACTTGAAATGCTTTGACAATAAAATAAACACCCACGGCCAGAAAGACCACGCCTGCACTTTTTTCTAAGATCACCATCCACCGGCCTGACTTTGGCAGATGCTTTAAAAAGCCAGACGAGATCCCAAGCAATAGCAATAAAAGCCCCAACCCCAACGCAAATGAAAACATGAGGCTTGCGCCATAAAGTAAGTTTTGCTGTGTTGCAATGTACGTTAGAATGATCCCCAAAATGGGAACCGTGCAGGGTGCTGCCACCAACCCACTTGTAAACCCCATCATGAAGGCTCCGCCGTGCCCCCGCGTGCCAACCGAAGTGAACCAACCAGGAAAGGAAAGCTTGACCCACCCCATCTCAACACATCCAAAAAAAAGAATGATGATCCCTACCCCCACATAAACAGGCGTTGTCACCGTCATATATCCAAATACTTTTCCCGTCAGCGACGCTAAAATACCCAGGAGCGTATACATGATCGCCATCCCAAAAACATACACCACAGACAATTCCACAGCATGCCGATGCGATTTTGCACGGCTTCCAATAAACCCAACTGTAATGGGAATCATCGGATACACGCACGGCGTCAAACTTGCCAAAACGCCAGCAGCAAATGAAAGCACATAGGCCAACCAAGAGCCGCCCATCAATGCTTCATGAAATGATTCCAACATGGAGGTGCTATTCGTCCTTATAGCTTTTGACGATGACTTGAATGTCTTTGCCTAAAACAGATGGGAGCTGTTTTTTAAATTCAGAGGCTGTACAGACCATGGTCATCACCAAATCTTTGGGATTTGAAATTTTTTGGATCACCTGATTTGCTTCTTCAAGTGTTACTTTTTTTAAATTTGCCTGATAGGTCTCCAAGTAATCCTTGGGTAACCCCATGAGTTCGATTGAAATATATTGTCCTACGCGTTTTGCAGCAGTATCGATTTTAAAGGCATATTCGTTCACCAAATTCTTTTTCGACCGATCAAATTCTTCTTGGGTGATCCCCTCTTTTGCATACGCTTCATAGAGTTCGAGCATCAGTTTTAAGGTAGGAAGTGTATCTTTGCTTGCTGGCATCACCCACATGGAGAATTCGCCCGGCTTGAGTCTCGGGCGAAACCAACTGTATGCCCCATAACTCCATCCGCGTTTTACGCGCACCTCGTGCATGAGTCTGGATGTAAAACTCCCGCCAAAGGCATTGTTTGCGATCATGAGGGGAAAATAATCGGGATGGGTGACTTCAATGCCATAATGGCCAATCATAATTTGTGTTTGCGTACGTTCGGGCTTATTCACCAAAAGCAAGGTTCTTCCTTTGATGGGATCAAACTTCGGATATTGAAACGCAGCTGTTTTTCGCTGAGGCAACGTTGAAAACATACTGGCAAGTTTTTCACCCAATGCTTTGGCATTCAAATCTCCCACGGCGGAAAAAAAGATATTGTCTCGCACAAAAAACCGTTGATAGATTTCGACGACTTTATCTCGATAAATTCGAGAAACAGTAGATTCCATGCCATCCGTACTCATTCCATAAGGATGTTTTTGAAAGAGTTCTCTTTTAAAAAACCGCCCGACAAGCTCCTGGTCATTTTCGCGCATTTGCTTTAGGTCTGAAAGCGTTTCACGTTTTAATTTTTCAAGTTCTTTGGCATCAAAACTGGGATTCAAAATAACATCTCCATAAATTTCTAAAAACTGATCCAAGTTTCTGGTCAATGTGTACCCTGTTACAGAAATACTTTCACTGCCCACATCCACAGAAATATCTGCGCCAAGTTGGTCGAGCTCATCTGTAATTTGGCTCCGAGAGCGGTTCTTCGTCCCTCGAAGCATCATTTCTCCCATAAAGGCTGTCAATCCTTCGTATTGCTTTGGATCCCAAATGGACCCTGACCGAAGCACGGTATAAATACGAATGATTGGCAAACTATGATCTTCTTCTACAATAAACTTTTGCCCTGTTTTAAGCTGATCCACTTGAATCCCCCTCTCGGCCAAGGCGAAATGCCCCGCCATCAAACCCATTAAAATCCCAAAAAGGTGTAATTTTCGAAGCATCGTTTTTTACCGTTTGGGTCTGGCCTCCACAATGCTTCGATTCGATGCAACAAAATATTTTTGGGAAACACGTTGAATATCCTCCAACGTAACACTTTGATATCGGTCCATCAGTTTTACAGCCTTTTTGTAATCTCCAAAAACAACGTCATATTGCCCCAAAGCACGCGCTTTACCGCCCACGGTTCCCAAAGATCCATAATAACTCATTTCAAAGCGGTTTTTAGCGCGGTCTAACTCTTGTTGCGTCACGCCTTCTTTTTGAACTTTTTTAAATTCTGCAAAAATACGATTATGGGCTTTTTGAATAGGTTGTCTTTTGCGCATTGAAACAGAAATTTGAAATAAAGCGGGATCCTTTAAATGCCCAAACCATGCATTCACCTCCGAAGCAATTTCTTCTTCAATAATCATTTGCTTATATAAACGTGCTCCCTCTCCATTAAATAGAATCTCACTTAAAAGTTCGATCGCAGGCGTATCGGGATGATCATACGCCGTTGCATGATATGCATAGAGCGCTTTTTCAGCCTCAATGTCAGATCTGGAAATCTTTTTTCGTTTTTCTTTGGTTTGCGAAGGTTCAATGGGAATTTCTTTTTCGGGAATTTGAGAGGCAGGAATTTCACCATAATACTTTTGAATGAGCGTCATTGTTTTTCTGGGATCAATATTTCCTGCAATCACAATGGTTGCGTTATTGGGAGCATAATAGGTGTTATAAAATGCCAAACAATCTTGAACATTATACTTTGTAATATCTTCCATCCATCCAATAATGGGACGCCCGTAGGGATGTTTTTCATACGCCAGGCGATTTAAAGCTTCATTCATGGTGCCATCAATGTCGTTATCCACACGAAAACGTCTTTCATTTTGGACAACACCCATTTCTGAAGTTACTTGTTTTTCATTAATTTGCATATTTTGAAGCCGTTCTGCTTCCAGACGAACGACAAGCTCTATCTTTTCTGCATCGACGGGTAAAACTTGATAATAATTGGTCCAATCGACCCAGGTGGACGCATTGGTTTGCGCGCCATTTTCTTCCATCAGGCGATCAAACTCCCCCTCTTTTAAATTTTTAGACTCTTTAAATAAAAGATGTTCAAAAAAATGCGCCAAGCCTGTTTTGCCTTCCTCTTCATGCCGAGAGCCCACATTAAAATATGTGTAATACGCAAAAACAGGAGATTTTTTTTCAACAGCTAAAAGAACAGTTAGGCCATTGTCTAACTTATATTTTGAAATATGAACATCGCCCCAGGTTTTGATTTCTTCAAGCATACTCACCCCACCTTTAATGTTTTTGCCAAAAAACCCCACCCACAGCACCAAAAATAATGTCAAAACGAAAAACAAAACAATAAACCAAGCTCTTTGTAAAAATGCCATGATTGGCTAGGAGTTTAACATGCCCTTTTTAAAAACATCAAGTGTTTTCAATGGGTTAGGATGGCATGCGACTTGCTTTAAATCACCCCTACAATGAAAAAGACGTGTGCCTTCGGTCTTCTTGCACTTTTTTTAGGCGTATCAACAGCGCATGCCAATAAGGCAAAGCTTTCAGACAGTCTTTTTGTCCAAAAAGGATTGAAATATGCCGTTACAGAAATGGATCAAACGGCTCCCCAAATTCGCCAAGCCATCTTAGAAAATAAAGTCAAAGAAACATTTTTAAAACTGTTTGGTGTAAAACCGCAAGAGCTCATTTTATTTTTAGATCTAGGACTTTTAGATCATGCCGCAAGATCTGTCATGAAAGAACTCACGCTTCCTACCCATAAAAAACGCCTGCTCATGCTTTCGGAACTTTTATGGACATGCGCAGAACATAAAACGTTAAAACGCCTTTTTCAATCGTATGAAACTTCAACTAAAGTCATGGTTCAAAGACAAAATCCAGGAATGCTGGGCATTCAAACCGCCATTTCAAAAGGATTGGAGCGTACACTCCCCCATGAAATAGAGCCTATTTTTTTACATCTGATGGAAATTTTAGATACGCAAGAAGTCTCGATTGAAATTTCCATGCAGATTTTTAAAAAAGCGCTGGACCAAGGCCTTCAAATTGTGCCTGTAGAAGACATGCAAGAATGGTTTGACTTACTCTGGAAAACGGAGCCCCTTCTTTTCCAATCCGATCAGCCCAGAGTTATCCGAAGAGCCTTTTCAAATCCCCATTATTTGTACCCATATTTAAAAACCAAAGATCCAAAGCATTTACTTAAAGCGGCCCAAGATTTTTTAGAACTTTATGAAGACGCCTATCAAAATGACTCAGAGCGAATGACAACACTTTCACCGAAAGACTGGATAAATATCTACGCTACGCTCAAAACCGTTCGACCGGAGTGGCTCATGGGGGTCTTTTCCCTTCCTGAAAATGCTATTTTTTACGATTTTTATGAACTCTCTCAAAAATTTCAAAATGGACATATCTTAAATTGTAGCGAAATTATTGCTGAGGCCCATAGCAGCCGCCCCATGGAACTTTTAGTGGTTTTAAAATACATTTTACAAAAACAAAAAAGATTTACAGACCAAGAAATTTCTAAGATTACCCCTCATGGGTTTATGGCATTGCTTAAGAGCGATGAACTTCCTCATTTTAAAACAGCCCTTGCAAGGCTGAAAGCCGTAAACGAAATTGTATTGTCTTTGGAAAAACATCTTTTGTTAACGGATACGCCCCCATCAGAAGATACGATTCTTTGGGCTGAAAATGCTGTCGACAAAAGTCTTCAAATGATTGACCAACTTTGGGTTGATTTGGATTTACCGGTAAAAAACATTGATGCCATGCATGCCCAAGGCGGCCTATCCCCCGACAATGTAGATCGTATTCTTTTTACCCGGAATGTTTTGGCGAAACTTTTTGGAGAGGACTACGCCGTAAGCCTCCAAGCCCTTCGAACGCATTTAAGGCAAATGCGTCTCCCCACGCTACGTGTGCCGTAAGTTTTTAATGGAGCAAAGCAAGATAAATTAAAGCCTGTCATGCTGAGGGCGAAGCCCGAAGGACCTCAAGGTTTGAATCACTCATAGAAGTCAATGCGCAGGCATCGTTTTTAACTCAGGAATGGATGTTATTAATAGTTCAAACTGCACGACTGACTTGACAAACCGTATGTAAGAATGTAAGATTGTCTTACATTGGAGGAAATATGAAAAAGGTTCTTATGACAAATATGTCTTCAAAAGGCCAGGTGGTAATTCCAAATGAATTTCGAAAAAGCTTAGGCTTGACTGCTGGAAGTCCGCTTGCGGTCTTCACAGATGGCTCAAATTTAATGTTCAAACCTGTTCAGTTGCCGAAGGTTGAAGATTTTGAAAGTTTGCTTAGAGAAAGCAGAAAGGCAGCTAGAGCTGCAGGGCTTAAAAGATCCGACATTAGGAAAATTATTAAGAAAGTGCGTTCTGAACGCTGAAATATGAACGTTGTTATTGATACGAATGTTATGGTTTCAGGAATTTTCTGGGCTGGAATACCTCTTAAAATAATTAGATATTGGATGAATGATCAGATTCAAGCTGTTGCTTCAGAAGATATTCTTGATGAATATCTTAAGACGATCGAAAAAACCTCAAATTTGACTGGGCGAAATGATCTTTATGATTATTGGCGCTTCGTAATACCGAAGAAGGCACAGCTTATTAGAGTACAGAAGATGTTTCATCTTTGTCGTGACCCAAGTGATAACAAATTCATTGATTGTGCAATTGCGGCAAAAGCTAAATATCTTATTAGTGGAGATCAGGATCTTTTAGTATTGAAAAATGTAATGTATGTTCAGATTATAACTCCGAAACATTTTTTGGAAGTATTTTAAAGTTATGACTAAAGTAATTACTTTAAAAATAGGTGGGCGGTCTAAAAGCACTTTGAGATAAAAGCTGTTTTAAATTCAGACATCTCACCATACAAGTTGATGATTTATATTTTTGATGTTCAACGGGCAGGCGTACAAATCCAAATTTTTCATAGAATTTTGATTCAATATCAGAAAATAGAAAGAAGATTCTAGTTTGCTCCTTTGACTCATAGTGAGAAATGACACCACGGATTAGCTCTGAAGCATAACCCTGTTTCCTCAGGGACTTTGGCGTAGCTATTGATCCAATTCCGATAGCATTTTCTGTAAGCGTATATGTGATTAGAGAACTTACTGGATTATCTTGACTATCA
>MGRI01000095.1:3541-16819 GCA_001798105.1 Deltaproteobacteria bacterium RIFCSPHIGHO2_02_FULL_40_11 | reverse complement strand
TTGTTTATTCATGAACCCTTTGAGCTGGTTATTGAATTTCCTGCCAGTCAGCTTTCGGCAGAAGAAAAATTTAAGGAAATAATATATCAAAATATTCCCATTCGAATTATTTCAGCAGAAGATTTGGTGATTGATCGTTTGAACGCATTTAAATGGGGAAAATCTACATTTGACGCCCAAAATGTTTTATTCATTTTAGATAAAAAAGAATGTGATTTAAAATTAATTGTAAAAAAAGCAAAAAAACATGCCGTGTACGATGCCCTAAAGGCCTTATTGAATTTGAGAGAAAAAATAAAAACAGAAGATCTAAACCCTACGCAGGCGACAGATTTATTGGAAAAGCTAATACGGAAGTTTTAGGTACATTAAATTTTGTTTAATCTTATATCGTAAGCGGGTTATGATCATAAAATATGAAAACCCCCTTGTTTCAGGTTTCTGCCCCCGGTCGAATTTGCCTATTTGGAGAGCATAGCGATTATCTGGGATTACCGGTCATGACGATGGCCATTGACCTTCGCATGAAAATTTCTGCCACTCCCAGGCGAGACAAAAAGTTTCGCATTTTAATGCCAGATATCGGGGAAGAAGATGCTTTTGTGCCGTCCCGGGCGCTCAAATATCAAAAACCAAGGGATTATTTAAGAGCTGGAGTGAATGTTTTAAAACGAAGAGGGTTTCAATTTCAAAAAGGTTTTGATTTTGAAATTCGAAGTGACATTCCTGTGAATGCGGGAGCGTCCAGTTCTTCCGCGCTGGTGATTGCCTGGCTCAAAATGCTTTTAACGGTGGAACAAAGTTCACTCATGTGGAATGCACTTGAAATTGCGAAAATGGGTTTTGAAACCGAAGTTTGGGAGTTTCAGGAAGCCGGCGGCAGAATGGACCACTTTGCCATTGGCTTTGGCGAAGCCATTTATCTGGAAAATCAAAAACCGAAGTCGAATTTGTATCCTGTCACGCTGCAATTCATGCATTTACCTACACAGCAATTTATTTTAGCAGATTCCCTGGAGCCTAAAAAAGATACCGTAGGGCATATTCGAGAAAATAAGAGAAAAGTCTTGGCTGGGCTTAAAGAAATTTCAAAAAAAATAAAAAATTTTAAAATTGAAAAGACATCTGTTCTGGAAATTGCAAAAAAGTTTAAACAGAAAACATTAAACTTAAAAATGGCTTTAGCCACGCTTCGAAATCGCGATTTAACGTTAAAAGCCAAAAAAATGTTCATTCAAAAAAACTATAAAGATGTAAAACAGTTTGGAAAGATGTTAGACGCGCACCATAAAATTTTAAAAAATGATTTAAAAATTTCGACCCCAAAATTTGAAAAAATGATTCAAGCGGCAAAATCTGCCGGAGCCTTGGGATGTAAAGTGAATGGATCTGGGCTAGGGGGAACCATGGTCATTTATGCGCCCGGGCGTGAAAAGAAAGTGATGCGCGCCATTGAACGTGTGGGCGGCAAGGCATACTTGGTTACCCAAGCCCGCGGAATTAATCCTTGAGTGATCGTCTGTTTTTTGAGGTTGTTCTTCTATCATAAGTATGGCAAATAGCGTCTATGCATATAAAACCTTTGCTCCAAGTTGCATCTTTAAAGAAACATGACATAACACCCATTTGGTTGATGCGTCAAGCAGGCCGATATCTTAAGGAATATCGCAGCCTTAGAGAAAAATACAGTTTTTTAGAATCGTGCCAGAATCCTGAGCTGGCCGCTGAGATTTCGCTTCAGCCCTACAAGCGCTTTTCGTTTGATGGGGTGATTCTTTTTTCAGACATTATGACGCCAACGATTGGGATGGGCGTTGACCTCGATTTTGCCCCCGGGCCAGTTTTAAAAAAACCGATTCGTACCCAAAAAGATGTGGATTTTTTAACGGCGCTTTCCCCTGAAGAACATGTCCCTTATGTTTTAAAAACACTTCAAATTTTAAAAAAAGAAATTCGCCCTGAAACAAGTTTGATTGGTTTTTGTGGCGCCCCTTTTACGGTGGCCAGTTATTTGGTTGAAGGGAAACATTCCAATGATTTTTCTAGGGTTCGAAAAATGATGAAAGAAACCCCAGCCGTTTTGAAAGCGCTTTTAGAAAAGTTAACCGATAGTTTTATTTTATATTTAAAAGCGCAAGTTTTGGCGGGGGCAGATTTGATCCAGATTTTTGACACCTGGGCCGAGATTTTGTCTGAAAGCGAATATTTGGAATTTGCTTTTCCGTATGAAAAAAAGATGGTGGATGCCTTAAAATCCGAAATTCCTGTGATTTTATTTGCCAAGGGATCCAAGAAACATATTTACAATATTCAAAAAGTGGAAGCGCCAATCGTTAGCATCGATACGTCCTTGACTTTAAAAGAAGCAAAAGATGTATTCGGTTCCCAAACTGTATTACAAGGGAATTTAGACCCAGAAATTTTACAAAATGGCTCCAAAGAAAGGATTCGGGAAGCAGTACGAAAAATTTTAGCAGAAATGAAAGGCCACCCCCATATTTTTAATTTAGGGCATGGCGTTTTAAAGGCCACCCCCACAGACCATGTGTCTTATTTGGTGGATATGGTAAGAGATGGAATTTAATCGGCTTTTAAAACTGATCCAAAAGTATGACCGACAAGGGCCGCGTTATACGAGTTATCCAACGGTACCTCAGTGGACGGATTCATTTGGGGAAATCGACACCCGAAAAAAATTAAAAGAACTTCAAAAAAAACCCAATCGAAAAGTCGCCCTTTACACCCACTTACCTTTTTGCGAAGAGAAATGTTATTTTTGTGCCTGTAATGTTGTGATTACAAAGAAAAAAGAAATCGCTCAAACGTATATTCAATATTTAAAAAAAGAACTTTCGCTCTTGCAAGAAGATCTTCTCAATTATGAAGTGTCGCAGCTCCATTGGGGGGGCGGTACGCCAACTTATTTAACGCCTGCCCAAATGGAAGAAGTGTTTGGGATTTACTTAAAGTATTTTCACCTGTCTTCGAATGCAGAGATTTCTTTAGAAGTGGATCCCAGAGTCACAACCCTCGATCATCTCAAAATGTTAAAATCTTTGGGATTTAATCGGCTCAGTATGGGGGTTCAGGACTTTGATGAAAAAGTACAAGCCGCGATTCATCGAAATCAAACCTATGAACAAACGTTAACGCTTCATCACCAGGCAAAAAAGCTTGGATTTGAATCCATTAATATGGATTTTGTGTATGGGTTGCCTTACCAAACCCAAAAAGGGTTTCAAGAAAACTTAAGTCGTATTTTAGAACTCAAACCCGACCGAATTGCTTTTTACAATTATGCCCATGTGCCTTGGATGGTTCCCTGGCAAAAATTAATTCCAATGGCGTCGCTTCCCCAGGCCGATTTAAAATTGGAATTATTGTGTACGGCCTTAGAGCTTTTTGAAAAGGCAGGCTATGTAGCGATTGGATTTGATCATTTTGCGCTTGCCAAAGACGAGCTTGTGAGCGCACAAAAAAAAGGAACCCTCCGAAGAAATTTTATGGGCTATACCACGCAACGCGATACGGACCTATTTGGGTTTGGGGTTTCTGCCATTGGAGAATTAGAAGATGCCTATGTTCAAAACCAAAGAAAGCTCGCGCATTATTATAAAGATCTGGATCAAAATAAATTGCCTGTCATGCGAGGATATGGGTTGAACCAAGATGATCTGCTTCGAAGAGATATCATTTGGGAACTCATGTGTAATTTAAATCTTAAAATTTCTGACATTGAGGAAAAACATGGGATTTCATTTTTTGAATCCTTCCAAAAAGAATTAAACTTATGTGAAGAGCTTGTCGCAGATGGGTTTTTAGAGATTTCCAAAGAAAAAATTCAAGTGACAGATATCGGGCGGATTTTTCTTCGAAACATTTGTATGGTGTTTGATCAGTATTTTCAAATGCAAATGGAAAAATCCCCAAAACGGTATTCGAGAACCGTATGAAGCCAGGCGTTTTACTTTTTAATTTAGGCGGGCCCGAAAAAATTGGAGATGTAAAACCTTTTTTGGTCAATCTTTTTTCAGATCCCGAAATTATTCCCGTGCCCTTTGCCAAAATCCTTCAAAAACCTTTAGCCCATTTTATTGCCAGCCGAAGGCAAAAAATGTCTGAAGGATATTACCGGGCGATTGGTGGCGGATCGCCACTTTTAAAAATTACACGCGCGCAGGCCGAAAGCCTGGAAGCTTCTTTGAAAGAAGACTATCCCAATTTAAAAACATATACGGCGATGCGGTATTGGAAGCCTTCTGTGAAAGATGCACTCGAAGAAATTCGAAAAGACGGCATTACAGACTTGGTGCTTTTGCCGCTTTATCCACAGCGGTCCAAAGCAACGATGGATTCGAGTTATGGGGATTTTTATCGCGTCATGCCTTCGGCCAATTCCATAAAGCTCCACCCCATTTATGAATGGTATCATCACCCCAAATACATTGAGGCTTTTACGGAGAACATTCAGCGCGAAATTGATGCTTTACCTGAAAAATACAAAAACAAATTTCACCTCATTTTTAGTGCGCATTCTTTACCTGTGAAATGGATTCTGGAAGGGGATCCTTATGAAAAACAAATTCATGAAACCTGTCACTTGATGCTTAAAAACTTACGTGGCGTTCAACGTTGGCACCTTTCTTATCAAAGTCGCACAAAGTATTTAAAATGGTTGGAACCTTCAACCCTAGATCTTTTCAAAAAATTATCTTCTGACACAGATCACGCCCTGATTTTGGTTCCTCTTTCATTTGTGTCGGACCATGTTGAAACGTTGTATGAAATTGATATTTTATATCAAAAAGAAGCGAAGGCCTTGGGCTATCCTTATGTAAAACGTGTGGAATCGCTGAATACCCAGCCTACATTTATTGCAGCACTCAAAGACTTGGTTTTAAATGAACTTCGGGGGGCATCCTAATGCAGCGCGATGTGGTGGTCATTGGAGCCGGTATTTCTGGATTGGCCGCAGCTTTTTACTTAAAGAAAAAAGGATTGGATGTTTCTCTTTTTGAAAAATCAGAGCATGTCGGTGGGGTGATTCGATCCCTCCACAAAGAAGGCTACCTTTTAGAAGAAGGCCCCAATACCTATATGGGGCTTACAGACCCCGTTCAAGAAATGGTTGAAAGCCTGGGGCTTACAGAATCAATGGTGTTTCCCCAAAAGCATGCTTCAAAAAGGTTTATCTTTCGTAAGGGGAAGCTGTACCGGCTTCCGACAAATCCGTTTCATTATTTTACAAGTGGGCTTTTGTCTTTCAGTTCCAAGCTTCGAATTTTGTGCGAGCCTTTGGTTTCCAAAGGCCGGGGCGATGAAACTGTGGGGCAATTTTTTCAAAAAAGAATTGGCCCAGAAGGCACACGCATTTTGGTCGATAGTTTCGTTTGCGGTATTTATGCGGGCGATATCGATAAGCTCAGTGCCAATGCTTGCTTCCCAAACTTGGTGGAACTCGAACGGCGTCATCGCAGTATTTTTGTGGGCATGCTGAAATCCAAACAAAAAAAAGATAGACGTCTTTTTTCATTTCCACAGGGAATGCAACAACTTCCCCTTGAAATTTCAAAAATGCTTTCTTCAAATCTGTATTTGAATCATCATGTGCTATCCATTGAAAAAACAAATAAGAATTTTTATACGCTGACGTTTGAAGGCCCCCAAGGAGAGAAACAATTGGAAACACGGTCTGTTATTTTTGCGACCCCTGCCTATGTTTCGGCAGAAGTACTTCAGCGACTTGATTCCCATTTGGCAACAGCACTTTTAGGTGTCCCCTATACGTCACTGTGTGTATTTCACTTTGGATACGAAAAAGCGCAAATAAAACATCCTTTAAAAGGATTTGGATTTTTAATTCCCAGAAGTCAAAAGAAAAGAACGTTGGGTGTTTTGTGGAGTTCTTCTTTATTTTCAAACAGAGCTCCCGAAGATCATAAGCTCTTAACCGTAATGGTGGGCGGGGCTACAGATCCAACTGCCTATGGAGACCCCTTGCTTTTGAATCAAATTAAAAGCGAGCTTTCTTACATGCTTAAAATTCAAGGAAAACCGAAGATGGTGCATGAGAAAAAATGGATGAAGGCCATTCCACAATACAATATTGGACATGTAGAGCGGCGAAAAAATATTTTTAACCATTTAAAACAATATCCAGGGCTGTATGTTTGTGGGAATTATTTAAATGGCGTTTCAACCACGCAATGCATTGAACAAGCAAAATTTCTTTCCGATCGGGTCAGTTCTTATTTAGGGAGCTGAAGGGTTTGAATAAACCATTCCAAAATATGTCGAACGGTATGGGAATGTGTTTTTTCTCTCAAGTAAGCAACGCTAATGATGTTTTGAAGGGGTTTGTTTTTTCCTTTAAATAAATAAAAGTCGTCGGCTTTGTGTTGCAATTTTCGAATATGGTGTAGAGGAAGAACGCCGACACCTGTGCCTTCCGTTATGAGTTTTGCGACACCTGAAACGCCAGAAACAGTTGCCCTGGTATTTAAATGAAAGTGCTTTCTTGGAAAGTGATGTTGAAACCACATATGAAGGACAGGTTCTCCAGAAAGATAATCGATATAGTCTAACGACTCAAAAAAACTTTTGGATTCTTGTATTTTTGAAAATGTGCTTAAATAGGTTTGGCTGGCACATAAAATAAGGGTTTCTCGATAGATTTCTTTTGTTGTAATGCGTTGATCAAACCCAAAAGAATCTACGAATGCAAAATCAAGATCTCCATTTAAAATCTGTGTATTCATTTCATAAGCATACCCATAGGTAATATTGATTTGAATTTCAGCGTTTTGTTTTAAAATACGACTGACCAAGGGCATAATGACGTTATTCCCAAATTCATAGGGGATGCCAATCGAAAGCGTTCCGGTCAGTGCACGAGATTGGCCTTTGAGCGCTAAAAGGGCTTCTTCCATTTTATGGAGTTCCACAGCGCACATTTCATGGAGTTTGTTTGCCGCTTGGGTGGGGACAATTTTTTGACGAATGCGGTCAAAGAGTTTCATTTCTAAAGTATCTTCCAAAGACTTCATGTGTTGGCTGATCCCCGATTGGGTTAAATGATTTTCTTTTGCGGCTTCTGTCATGCTGCGGGTTCGATACACGCTTTCAAAAAGACGCAAGTGATTGAGGTTAATCCTATTAAGAATCATAATGATCTCGAAGTATATTTAATAATTTTTAATTATCAATTACTTTTTGTATAAGAACACCAGAAGGTATCAATTTTTATAAGGTGTTTGGGCAAAGCCCAAAATTTGAACAAGAAACAGATTCTCGCGCTTAGCGGGAATGACAGAAGGAGTAATACAATGAAAAAACTTTTAATATTGGCTGGCGTATTTTATGCCATCCATTCACAGGCCATTATCGACCCCACGTGGGAACGTCCCATTTGGAAAGCTTCGATGGATAAAATCGCAAGCACGGAACAGTTTGAAGGCGTTGTGGATGTTTCTTTAACGCTCACAAAAAGAGATGGAGAAGAAAACCCCACAGGACTGACATTGCAGTATGGTTTATGTGCCTATTGTCCTGCTTTTGCAACAGAACAGCTTGAAATTACACATATTGAAGAAATTGAATGTGGTTCAACCGTGTATGTTGCAGAGCTTCCAGTCGATACAGATGCCCCTAATTTAACAGGCATGATTCAAACGGCTTATTTTGATATCCATAAAAAAGTTCAAGACCAAAATGATACAGCACCGATTTTAAGACGGGTTTCAATTGTTTTAACAGACCACAGCACGCGATATTGCGACGATCTTCAACCCTATGTTTGGGAAGCAGAAGTTCGCGAAGGCTATGGTTGGTGTGGAACAGGGGATGCCACGATGTCATTGGTTGGAAACCCTGAGCCCGTTTATACGATTCAATAACGCATCAAATAACACAACGATACACAAACACTTACAAACGTCGGGTATGCAATGTGCCCGACGTTTGTGCATTGGGGTCAGATCCCTTAGCATATTTTTTATGCTAAGGGATCTGACCCCGTTTTTGTTCTTCGAAATAAGTTGAACTCGCTTCCAGTTTTTTTTAAGATCAAACTCACGTTGTGAGTTCCTATCGATATATCGTTATAGAAGGTGTCATTGGCGTGGGTAAAACCACGTTGGTGGAACTCCTTTCTAAAGATTTATCTGCAAAAACTTACCTGGAAATTGTGGAAGAAAATCCATTTTTGGTGGGTGGGTTTTATAAAGATATTCAAGCCAATGCCTTTAATACCGAAACATTTTTTTTATTATCCCGGTTTCGGCAGCAGCGAGAACTGGTGGATGAGCTTTTGCACTCCACCCATTTATTGATTTCTGATTACCTGTTCGCCAAAAACAGAATTTTTGCAGGCATTACCTTAAACCAAGAGGATTTAGAAATTTTCGATTCTGTTTATCGTCCGTTAAATCGAAGGGTCGCCATTCCAGATTTAATTATCTATTTAAAAGCAGACACAGAGAGCCTTTTACGTCGTATTCAGCTCAGGGACCGTTCTTTTGAGCGTCAAATGCAGCGAGATTATATTCAAAAACTGGTTCAAAAATATGACGATTTTTTTAAGCAGTATGATGAAACAGAAGTTTTAACCATTGACGCTTCAGACATGGATTTTGTGTTTAATCGACAGACGTATTCAAAAATTAAGGATTTGGTTTTAAGTAAAACAAAAAAACGATATGGGGTCAGACCCAGGATGAAGGAGGACGTGTTGTGAAAAAGAAATTTATTGCGATTGCAGGCAATATTGGGGTTGGGAAATCGACATTAACCGGGCTTTTGTCGAGCCGATTTGGATGGCAGCCTTATTATGAAGTGGTCGATACAAATCCCTATCTTTCTGATTTTTATGAGAATATGAAAAATTGGGCGTTTCATTTACAAGTTTTTTTCCTATCCAAACGATTTGAACATCATAAAAGAATGATTGAAGAACCCCAAACTGTGATTCAAGACCGATCGATTTACGAAGATGCAGAAGTTTTTTCCAGGAATTTGTATTACGAAGGGAAATTTGATGAGAGAGATTACAGAAATTATCTTTCTTTGTTTTATTGCATGACCAGTTACTTAAAATCCCCGGATCTTTTAATTTATTTGAGAGCTTCTGTGGATACCCTTCAACACAGAATTCGTAGCCGGGGAAGAAGTTGTGAAAAAGAAATCCCACGACCTTATCTTGAAAGACTCAATCAGCGGTATGAAGAATGGGTGAAAAATTACAAGCTCGGCCGTGTTTTGATTGTGGATACGGAAAACTTAAATGTGGTGAGCCGAAAAAATGATCTCGACCGCGTGGCAGACTTGGTGTACGAAACCCTCAGCAAGCAAGAGGAACATAAAATGAATGGGAAGGGAAATTTGGCCGAGGTCATTACCTTTAACCCGGCGGAAGTGCGTCCACACCAGCCCATTGCTTAAGTTGCGAAATCTGTACAAATTCACATTAGACCAAAATAAAGTCAGATATTGACTTTATTCGTATCTGATCGTAATATAGTCATATGCGACAACGCTACCTTACGCCTTGGATTAAAGATATTGCATTTTTGGACCATAAAATGGCCTTTCTTTCAGGTCCCAGGCAGTGTGGTAAAACGACCCTTGCGAAGCTTTATCTTCAAACCTATGAGGTCGGAAACTATTTTAATTGGGATGACATAGAGTTTCGTCGTTTGTGGGCAAAAAACCCCAAAAATATTATTCAAGGTATTCCAAAAAGAAAAATCCCCTTAATTATTTTAGATGAAATCCACAAGGCGAAAGGATGGAAGCGGTCGTTGAAGGGTGTTTTTGATACCCTTACAACACCGGCAGATATTCTTGTTACGGGAAGTGCACGGTTAAATGTGTATAAAAAAGGGGGAGATAGCCTTTTGGGAAGATATTATCATTTTAGGCTCCATCCTTTTAGTTTGGCAGAATTGTTAAAGTCGTTACCATCCAAGCCGGATCAGTTTTTTCAAATGATTTTAGAGGATGTTTCTAGGCCGACTCAAGAAGCCCGTTCTATATTGAATGCGCTTTTAATGTTTGGAGGATTTCCACAGCCGATCTTACAGCAAGATATAAAAAAAGCACGTCTCTGGCGACAAAATAGAGTGGAAAAGGTTATTCGAGAAGATGTGCGAGATTTAAGTCGCATTCCAGAACTGAGTCAAATTGAAATGTTAGCCGCTTTGCTTCCTGAACGTGTTGGTTCTTTGCTCAGTATTAATTCTTTACGGGAAGATTTAGAAGTGAGTTTTGATACTGTTAAACGATGGCTTCATATGCTTTCAGAACTTTTTTATATTTTTCGTATTTCACCTTATAGTAAATCAATTAAACGATCTTTAAAAAAAGAAAACAAACTTTACCTTTGGGATTATAGTGAAATAAAATCTCAGGGAAGTAGGTTAGAAAATTTAGTTGCTTGTCATCTTTTGAAGGCCTGTCATTTTTGGACAGACACGGGAGAAGGGCTTTTCGAACTTCACTATTTAAGAAATAAAGAAAAGGAAGAAATTGATTTTTTGATTACGCGAGAAAAGGAACCGTGGTTGCCCATTGAGGTTAAAAGTCAAAGCCATCAACCTGTACCTGCTTGGAAAAAATTCCTTCCAATGCTTCCTTGCAATACGGGGGTTCAACTTCTTTTGTCTGGTAAAGAGATAAGGTGTCACGAGATGGTTGGGGGGAAGGTATATACGATGCCTATGAGCCAATTTTTAAGAAAATTGGTGTGATGATTGACTGGAAGGGGTGGCTTAAGTTATGGATAGAACGGTTTTTTTGCGCGGTTAGCTCAGCGGTAGAGCGCTGCCTTCACACGGCAGAGGCCGCAGGTTCGAGACCTGCACCGCGCACCATAAAAAAATGATTGATTTTAAAGTACAAACCCGCTAAAACCAAAGCTTCTTATGAGAGAGATTATACGATTAGAATCCACGGCGGGAACAGGGTTTAGCTATTACACAACGAAGAATAAAAAGATTTCGACGGAGAAGCTAAGTCTAAAAAAATATGATCCGGTTGTTCGAAAGCATGTGGAGTTTAAAGAAAAGAAAATGCCCAACCCGAAAAAGAATTAGGTAAAAAGACATGGCACAAGTTTGTGAATTTACAGGTATTCGGCCCCTGAAAGGAAATCAGGTAAGCCACGCAAATAATAAAACCAGAACGCGTCAAAACCCAAATATGCGTTCAAAAAGATTTTTTATTCCTGAATTAAATCGTACGGTTCGTGTGCGTGTTACTTCGAACGCCATGCGTACCATTGATAAACTGGGTGGATTTTCTCAAGCATTGCTGAGAGGCAATTCAAAAAACTTTTCACACAAACTTCAATTGTTGCGTAAAGCCCTTCAAAATTAAACAGTCGGTTCCTTCATCCGTCGTGGCATGTATTTTACAATTGGGAAAATCAGCCCCACCCAAAGTGCTGTTGCCATGAGAGCTCCCCACGTAAAAAAGGGCGTTAAAATCAATCCAGCACTTTGAATGAGCGTAATCCCAAGTGAAGTTGCTCCTTTTCCAAAGCGGTAGCCAAAGACATCAATCATTTCTTTGGCGCGATATCTGGCATCAAAAGAAAGCGGGATGTAGAGCACTTCTTTAGAAGCGCGAAAAATAGAATAATCCACAGATTTAAAAATTAAAAAAGCGGCGCCTGCCAAAGCCAGCGTGGGCGAATACATCAAAAGCCCCGCCATCACAAGATGCAGCAAGGGGATTGCAAGATGAATGATGTGAATGGGGAAAATACTCATGAAAATCGGGGCTGCAATAAACTGGAAAAATGCAGCGACGCCATTCACCGTGGCATAAAAATTTCCCAAGTAGGCCGTTTGGGCGTTTACGTTTGGGATCATGTCTTGCAAAATATTTTGAAAAATTAAACTTAAAAAAACAGAAAACATTTGCGTGGTAAGAATGATTCCGAAAAGTAAGCTTAAAAGGGGAGAGGTTTTAAAAAGACTTAAATGCAAATGTCCCTTTTTGCCTTCTTGTTCTGTGTGTGAAGCTTTCGGTTCGCCACAGATTCGGTAAGCAATATCGGAGAGAAAAGCAGCGGGAAGTAAAAAGACGCTTGCGCCTAAAATAAGTTCGGCAGCTCCAAAATTCTGGGCATATTTCCCAACAAAAATACCGCCTAAGACAGCCCCAATCGAACTGATGCCTGCAATGGGGCCATTTAACTTTCGTGCTATTTTTTGATCGAAAGTGGAATTAATAAAAGACCAATACTGTTCAATGAGAATGACAATATAAGCTTGTCTAAAAACATATAAAAAGGCGCTGGCAAATTTAAATCCAGCGTGATGTGCCCAATAAGAAAGGCCGATGATGACCGCAGACCCCAGGGTTGTTGTAAAAAGTGTTTTTCTGGGCCCCAGATAAGAGAGCAAAATCCCATAAAGATAAACAACCGCAATTACGGCCAAAGGAATGATGGCCATTACAACCGGCAAATAGTGTGTGCCAAACGTTGCTTTAAATAAAACGGTGGTCGGGCTTCGAACCATTTCATAACTCCCAAGCACAGATGCCGAAGCAAGTGCAATGAAGAGTGCGCCTAGAATTTTTGTTTTTTGAGACATCGTAAGAGGGTTTATATAGATCGAATTCACCTTGAATTCAACGATTAAAAAGTTATAACTAGAACATGCAATACAGAAACTTAAAAAGTACAAATTTAAATGTGTCTGAAATAAGCCTGGGCTGTTGGACATTGGGGGGCCCGAATGTGAATCATCAAGGCATTCCTTGTGGGTGGAAAGCTGTGGATGAAAAAGAGGTGATGTCTGCCGTTCACTTTGCGTTAGATCAAGGGGTGAATCATTTTGATAACGCAGATATTTATGGAAATGGCAAGGCAGAGAGACTTTTGGCAAAGAGTTTGGGAGAAAAAACAAAAGACGTTATCATTGCCACCAAGGTGGGCTATTTTTTGGGAACGGCCGAACACGCCTATGATCCCATTCATATTCGACACCAGTGTGAACAATCTTTAAAAAATTTAAATCGAGATGTGATTGATATTTATTATTTTCATAATTGTAGCTTTGGGCCCAACGATCTGTATTTAGAAGAGGCTTTGGCGACATTTCAAAAATTAAAAGAGGAAGGGAAAATTCGATATATTGGACTTTCCGATTGGTCGGATAAAGCGATTTTAAGGGTCATCGATAAAATTAATCCTCAAGTGGTGCAATCTTGGGCAAGTAGCCTGGATGATCATTTTATTTCAACTGGTGCACTGCTTCGAAAAAAATTAGA
>MGRI01000095.1:0-3487 GCA_001798105.1 Deltaproteobacteria bacterium RIFCSPHIGHO2_02_FULL_40_11 | reverse complement strand
GGATAAATACGATCCCAATCACCCGCCACAATTTGAGGCCGGGGATAATCGCCTGTATTCCAGGAAGTTTAAAAAAGATTTTTTGCAAAATTTAAAACCCAGACTTCAAAAAATAAAAGAACGGTTTGGGGCTGAAACAAAAGATTTGGCCGCTGTGGCGCTTCGGTATCTTTTAAAAAATCCAGTCGTAGGCTGTGTGATCCCGGGCTTTCGAACCCTGTCTCAAGTTCAATGTAATTTAAGTGCTGCAGCGCTGGATCTTTCCGATGAAGATGTTTTGTGGATTCGAAAGACATTACAGTAGGCGTATGAAATATTTTATATTCATAGCTTTAATTCTTACCCTTCCTTTATATAGTGCCGAAAAAATTCCCTTGGAACTCAAAGACGTGGGTGTTTTTGAGCACCTGGGTGAAAAAATTGATTTAGGTTTAACGTTTACAGAGGAAAATGGAAAAGATGTTGCACTGTCTTCCTTTTTTGACGGGAAGCGCCCTGTTCTTTTATTTTTAATTTATTATAATTGCCCCAACCTATGTCATTTTCTATTGGATGGGGTGACGCAAACGTTAAAAAACGTACACTGGACGGTGGGAAAAGAATTTGACGTTGTTTTGGTAAGTATCGATCCCACCGAAACGCCCAAAATGTCGCGTGAAAAAAAAGAGTTTCGTGTTGCGCAATATGAAAGATCGGAAAGTAAAGCAGGCTGGCATTTTTTAACCGGCAAAGAAGAGCAGATTCGAGCCCTCGCAAATCAGGTTGGGTTTGGGTACAGCTGGGATAAAGACCAGAAGCAGTATGCACATGCGGCTGTTTTTTTTGTTGTAACGCCTGAGGGCAAAATTTCTCGCTATCTTTATGGCATTCAATTTAAACCTTTGGATCTTCGTTTGGCACTCCTGGAAGCTGGAGAGGGTAAAATCGGTAATGTCGTTGACAAGCTACTTCTATTTTGCTACCACTATGATCCGAAAACGCGTAAGTACGCGATATTTGCTAAGAATTTGATGTCTCTTGCGGGTGCCATTACCGTACTTTTGTTGATCATTTTGTTCATTTTTTTAGTAAAAAGGAAAAGGCAAAGAAAATAAATGTTACCACAGGCTTCGACACTGGCTCAGGATTTTGATCAACTCTTTAGCTTTATTTTTTGGACCTCCTTTGTCAGTTTTGTGGGCATTGTTCTTGCGACGCTCATCTTTATTTTAAAATACCATCGTTCGAAAAGAGATCCTTTTAAAACACCGTTTATTCATGGCCATACCGTTATGGAAACAACGGTTTCTGTGGTTTTATTTATTTGGGTGATGGTGATTTTTGCGTGGGGGTGGATCGATTATAAAAAAATTCTGGCCGTGCCCAGCGATGCTTTAGAAATCAATGTCATTGGAAAACAATGGCTTTGGGAATTTGAATATGACAATGGTAGAAAAACGGTCAATGAATTGGTGGTCCCCAAAGGAAAACCCATCAATCTTTTAATGAGCTCTCAAGATGTGATTCATAGTTTTTTTATTCCAAATTTTCGTTTAAAAAATGATGTACTTCCGGGGCGATATACACAACTTTGGTTTAATGCAACACAATTGGGAGAGCATCAAGTGATGTGTGCTGAGTTTTGTGGGACAGCACATTCACAAATGTTGGCAAAAGTAAAAGTGGTTGAAGAAAAAGAATATGAAACATGGCAACAGGCTTGGGAAACACAAAAGCCAGGGGTTGCAAAAGAGGGCGAAAAAATTGCAACTGTAAGCCCCGTCGAAAAAGGAAAAGAACTTTTTACGTCTAAGGGATGTGTGGCGTGTCATTCTGTGACGGGACAAAAGCTGATTGGCCCACATTTAAATGGTATTTTTGGACAAGAAGTTACGTTTACAGATGGCTCAAAGCTTAAACGCGATGAAAATTATTTACGAGAATCTCTCATGGAGCCTTCTTTGAAATTGGTGCAAGGATTTAATCCTTTGATGCCAACCTTTCAAGGAACGTTGACAGATGAAGAAGTGAATGCAGTCATTGCATACATTAAAAGTTTAAAGGAATAAAATTATGTCACATGCCGAAAGTTATTTAAAAGAAGGTGGATTTTGGAGTTGGTTTACAACTTTAGACCATAAAAAAATTGGCGTTATGTATTTGTTTACAACGCTTGTATTTTTTATGATTGGTGGATTATTTGCAATGCTCATTCGTTTGGAGCTTTTTCAGCCCGGCAATCTTTTTCCGCCCGACATGTATAATAAAATTTTTACCTTTCATGGCGCCATTATGATTTTCATGTTTATTATTCCGATTATCCCGGCAGCTTTGGGAAACTTTTTTCTCCCCATTATGATTGGCGCAAAAGATGTTGCGTTCCCAAGACTGAATCTTTTTAGCTATTATATTTTTATTGGCGGTGCTTTATTAGCGGTGATGGCTCTTTTTTCAGGTGGGGTGGACACAGGCTGGACATTTTATGCCCCCTACAGCATTCAATCCAAGACAGCTGTTATTTTGGTGGCCTTGGGCGTTTTTGTCATGGGGTTTTCTTCCATTTTAACGGGGCTTAATTTTATTGTAACGCTTCATAAACTTCGAGCACCTGGGATGACCTTTCATCGCATGCCTTTATTTTTATGGGCTATTTATGCAACAGCCATTATTCAGGTTTTAGCAACGCCTGTGATTGGGATTACGGTTTTACTGCTGATTATGGAGCGGGTTTTAAATATTGGTTTTTTTGACCCTAAAATTGGAGGCGATCCCGTATTGTTCCAGCATTTCTTTTGGTTTTACTCGCATCCTGCTGTTTATATTATGATTTTACCTGGAATGGGGATTATTTCAGAAGTCATTACTGTGTTTTCAAGAAAACATATTTTTGGATACAAGGCCATTGCATATTCATCCCTTGCCATTGCCTTTATTAGTTTTTTGGTTTGGGGACATCATATGTTTGTAAGCGGTCAATCGGTTTGGGCCAATTTATTATTTTCGATCTTAACCATGCTTGTGGCTGTGCCGACAGCGATTAAAATCTTTAACTGGACTGCAACGATGTACAAAGGATCGATTCATTTGCAAACACCCATGCTCTATGCACTTTCATTTATCTTTTTATTTACGATTGGCGGATTGACAGGCTTATTTTTGGCAGCGCTTTCTTCCGATGTTCACTTGCACGATACTTATTTTGTCGTGGCCCATTTTCATTATGTGATGATGGGGGGAACCGTGATGGGGCTTTTGGCAGGGCTTCATTACTGGTGGCCCAAAATGTTTGGGAAAATGTATCCAGAAATTTGGGGGAAAATTTCATGTGCCTTTATTTTTGTTGGATTTAACGTGACCTTTTTGCCACAGTTTTGGTTGGGAAAGTTAGGGATGCCTAGGCGTTATGCAGATTATTTACCAGAGTATACCTTTTGGAATATGGTTTCTTCGGTCGGCTCTTGGCTGATTGGTTTAGGATTTTTAATTATGTTTATTTATTTCATTTGGT
>MGRI01000094.1:5664-7966 GCA_001798105.1 Deltaproteobacteria bacterium RIFCSPHIGHO2_02_FULL_40_11 | reverse complement strand
CAGAAAGTTTAAACCCAGATGTGTGTGTTTCCATGGCTTTTAATCGAATCTTCGCTTCTTCGCTTGCAGGATAGCTCATGAGTAAAAAACAATAGGATTGAAGGTCCGACCGTCCGACTCTGCCTCTCAATTGATGGAGTTGCGAAAGTCCGAAGCGTTCTGCATGTTCAACCACCATGAGTGTGCTATTGGGGACATCCACCCCCACTTCAATGACGGTGGTTGAAACCAAAATATGAATTTTTCCTTCTTTAAATTGTTTCATGATGTCTTGTTTTGTTTCTCCGGGCATTTTTCCATGGAGTAAAGAAACGGTATGGTTTGAAAAGACTTGTTTTAGGTGCTCGGCCATTTGGGTGGCATCTTTTAAGTCTACTTTTTCAGATTCTTCAATGAGGGGATAAATGACATAGGCTTGGTGGCCCAGTTCCAATTGTTTTTTGATGAAATCGTAAAGTTTCAATCTTTGACTTTCTTGAACCAGTTTTGTTTTTACAGGCTTTCTGCCTTTGGGCATATCGAGCATGATCGAAAGATCCAAATCGCCATAAGCGGTCAAGGCCAAGGTTCTGGGAATGGGGGTTGCGGTCATCAATAAAAGATGTGGGTTTTGCCCTTTTTGTTTTAAAAGTAAGCGCTGTTCAACACCGAATCGATGTTGTTCGTCAATAATACACAGGCCTAAGTTTTGAAACTCGATTTCTTTTTCAATAAGCGCATGGGTTCCAACCAACATTTGGAAAAACCCAGATTTTATGTCTTGAACAAGTTTTGTTTTGTCAGATTTTTTAAGGTCACTCTTTAAAAGTGCTGTTTGGATACCCAGCGGTTTGAAAAGGGTTTTTATATTTTGAAAATGTTGCTCGGCTAAAATTTCTGTCGGCACCATGAGCGCCACTTGTGCTCCTGCTTCTAAAACGGAAAGTGCGCCCAAAACGGAAACCAATGTTTTTCCACTTCCCACATCGCCTTGTAGAAGACGATACATGGGGGTAGATTTTTGAAGATCTGATTCGATGTCTAAAATGGCTTGCAATTGGCTTTGAGTGAGCTCAAAGGGAAGTGTTTTCAAAATTTTTGGTTTCAATATTTTAGAAATACCAAAAGCCTGCGTTTTTTCTTTTTGAGTTTTTATTTTTTTTTGCGCCAGGCCCAATTCTAAAAAGAAAAATTCATCAAAGACTAGGCGGTTTCTGGCAGGATGAGTGCCAGCGAGAAGAAGTTCAAAATCTTTTTCAGTCGGGGGATTGTGGAGCGTTTCAAAACATTTCGAAAGGGGCCACAAATCATATTTTTCTTGAAGGGGGAGGGGGAGAGGATCTTCTAAAACTGTTTTACTTTTTTCCACCACATGGTGCATGATTTTTCGAAGGGTTTTTTGATACAAACCTTCTGTTTGAGAATACACAGGGACAATTCGACCAAAATGCAAGCTTGATTCTGTGGGTTCTTCAATAATTTCAATATCTGGGTGCGCGATTTCAAGTTGATTTCGAAAACGTTTCACATCGCCTGAAAAAACCAGGCTTATGCCGGGTTTAAACCGTTGTTGCATGTATTTTAAATTGTATCTGAACCATTTTAAAAAAATAAAACCCGTTTTATCTTGGACAATGATTTCAAGAATCCGGATACGTTTGCTGTGCGTGGGGACTTCACGCATGGATCGAAGGGTGCCAAATGCAGTTTGACGAAAGCCAGGTTTTAGATCGCGTAAGGGTTTTAGGTTCAGTCTATTTTCATAGGTTCGGGGTAAAAAATAAAGCGCATCTTCAAAGGTTACGATGTCTTTTTTTCGCAAAAGCGCTGCAAGGTGAGGGCCGACACCCTTTACGTATTGTATCGGCGTATCCATCAATATCGATCAAAAGGATACCCGCCCAGCTCATACGTTTGATTGGCAATGTCTTTCAGGCGTTCGTCATCGTTACTTGCCATGGCGCGGAAATTTCTGCGCACGCGCCTTGAGGCACGTTCACAAAAAGACTGGCACAAGGTTACGGCGTATTGCGATTTTTCAAGGCCATCTTTTTCAATCATCTGTGTCACACGTGAGATTGTACAAATCATCGCATAAAGATCAATCACAATATTTGAAATTCGTTTTTGAATAAATTCCCGGTCCCAAATTTCTTTACCATATTTTCGAAGTACCATTTCAATGTTTTGAGCCAGTTCTTTGACGGAATCTTCAATCAGTGCGGTTTCTTTTTTTAAGTGTGTGTCGGCTTTGGTAATGCGGTCTCCAATGCCAATGACATCTCTTGAAATTTTCTTAATGGCAAATTCTGAAAGCGGGCCT
>MGRI01000094.1:4800-5627 GCA_001798105.1 Deltaproteobacteria bacterium RIFCSPHIGHO2_02_FULL_40_11 | reverse complement strand
CTTTTAAATAATTTCCAGGGCCTTCCATTCCGGCCAGGGCTGTAAAAATACGTAAAATTTCATTGGTGCCTTCAAAAATAATATTAATTCTGGCATCTCGCAGGAGTTGTTCATAGGGGTAGTCTTCCATGTAGGCGGTTCCAGCACCGATTTGCATGGCTTCATTAATAATGCGCCAGGCAGATTCAGAAGAAAAAACTTTGCAAATGGCAGATTCCAAAGAATAGTCTTTGACCCCTTTATCAATGAGGGAGGTTGTCATATACACCATGGATTCATTGGCAAAATTATCCATAACCATGTTTGCAATTTTATCTTGAATCATCCCAAATTGCGCAATGGGTCTTCGAAAGGCAATTCTGTTTTTGGCATGCTCTACGGCAAGTTTAATGGCTTTTTTTCCGCCCCCCAAACAGCCTGCAGCTAAGCCCAAGCGGCCTTTGTTTAAAATTTCCATGGCCACTTTAAACCCTTTGCCCACTTCGCCAATGACGTTTTCAGCAGGGACTTTCACATCTTTAAAATAAAGTTCTGTAGTAGAACTGGCGCGAATGCCCATTTTATGTTCCGGAGGGCCATTTTCGACACCCATGTCTCGCGTTACAATAAACGCTGTAATTTTCCAGGTATCTTGACCTGTTTTTTCATCTTTGGCAGGCGTTTTTGCAAAAACGGTAAAAAGATCTGCAAATCCGCCATTGGTGATCCAAATTTTGGATCCATTTAAAATATAATGTTTGCCGTCTGGTGTGGGAATGGCTTTTGTTTTGAGTCCTGCAGCGTCAGATCCAGCTTCAGGCTCTGTCAGTGCAAAAGCAGAAATGGTT
>MGRI01000094.1:3802-4687 GCA_001798105.1 Deltaproteobacteria bacterium RIFCSPHIGHO2_02_FULL_40_11 | reverse complement strand
ATCAATCGTACAGACTTCTTCCATGATTCTGGCATAGGCGGTATTGGAAAACCCACTCCCGCCATAGCTTTCTGGAATCCCAATGCCAAAAAATCCCATCTCTCCCAGATCTTTCAATACTTTCTTTGGGATTTCTTTGTCTTTATCCATTTTTGAAGAATTGATATTGGCGGCAGCATACTTTTGGAAAGAGTCTATCAACATTTTTACAGTTTCAGTTTCATCGGCACTGGGCATGGGGTAGGGAAAAACCATGTCTTCCAAAATATTTCCCAAATACAGGGACTTCGCAAAACTTTGGTGTGAGGAATCTTTTTGTGGCATGTGATGGAAGCTTAGATCTTTTTGATGCACCTTGTCAAGAAATTCACCTAGAAAGTAGGATTTCCAACTCTGGCATTCTTCTTGTCTTAAAACACGAATTTATGTAAAAAAATCATATGCTTTCCAAAGAACATGAAATGCTTCAGCAAACGATACGCCAGTTTTCGGAACGTGAAGTTAAGCCGCATGCCCGTGAAATTGATGAGTCCCAGGGGTTTCGAAGAGATGTTTTTGAAAAACTAGGTGCGTTGGGGATTTTAGGGATTACTGTTGACGAAAAATACGGTGGTGGTGGCATGGATGTTTTGGGGGCAACGGTGTGTATGGAAGAACTGGGGCGTGTGTGTGCTTCAACAGCGCTTTCTTATTTGGCCCATAGTATTTTATGTGTCCATAACATCTATAAAAATGGAAATGAGGCTCAAAAGGAAAAGTATTTGCCAGATTTATGCAGTGGAAAAAAGTTAGGGGCGATGTGTATGTCGGAGCCCGATTATGGCTCAGACGCCATGGGCCTTCAAACCAAAGCGATTGAAGCAGGCGATTTTTTTAGACTCACCG
>MGRI01000094.1:0-3793 GCA_001798105.1 Deltaproteobacteria bacterium RIFCSPHIGHO2_02_FULL_40_11 | reverse complement strand
GAGAAATCAGTTCATTTATTGTGGAAAAATCGATGCCTGGATTTTCTGTGGGGAAAAAACTTTCAAAACTTGGAATGCGAGGGTCGCCAACCAGTGAAATTATTTTAGAGGATGTCAAAGTTCCCAAGGCCAATGTTTTGGGAAAATTGCATGCAGGGATTTCACAAATGCAGCGTACATTGAATGTGGAACGCGTTACCATTTCAGGAATTTCAGTTGGGATTGCGCAAGCTGCCCTGGAAGATAGCTTAGCGTATGCCAAAGATCGTCGTCAGTTTGAAACCCCGATTATTGATTTTCAATTGGTTCAAAAAATGATTGCAGATATGTATTGTTGGTTAGAAGCAGCCAGAGGTCTAACGTACAAGGCGGCGATGACATCCGATCAGGGTAAAAATGCAACGGCCTTGGCTTCTGCGTGTAAAGTATATGCATCTGAAACAGCGACCCAGTCAGCGTTACATGCCATTCAGATTTTGGGCGGCTATGGGTATTGTAAAGATTATAATGTGGAACGTTATTTAAGAGATGCAAAGTTGATGGAAATTGGCGCCGGTACCTCTGAAGTGCAACGCGTTGTGATTGCCAAAGAACTTAAAAAGCATGGTTTAAGTTAAATGTCCTTTCAGGTCACAGAAGAGCAAAAGTCTTTACTCGAAATGGTCCACGCTTTTGGGGAAAATGAAATTGCTCCCAAAATGGAAGCCTTTGAGAAAAAACACGAATTTCCCAAAGAAATTTTTGAAAAATTAAAAGAGTTATCTCTCATGGGAATGCTGATGCCAGAATCCTATGGCGGCGCAGGATTGGATCTTTCGACCTATGTCAAGGTGCTTGAAGAAATTTCAAAGCATGCATTGGCAGTCGCCGTTTCTTTATCTGTAACCGGTATGCCGCAAAACATGTTGCTTCGGTATGGTACAGAAGCCCAAAAGAAAAAATATTTAATACCTTTGGCGAAAGGTGAAAAACTAGGCGCCTTTTCTTTAACGGAAGCGGGTTCTGGATCGGATGCCGCAGCGTTAAAAACGACAGCAAAAAAAGAAGGTGATTTTTACATTGCAAATGGCACCAAGTGCTTTGTGACCAATGGAAAAGTCGCAGATATTTATCTGGTGATGATGCGAACGGGGGGAGATAAAGCAAACGGCATTTCCACATTTATTGTTGAAAAAGGAATGCCTGGGTTTGAATTTGGAAAAGTGGAAGAAAAAATGGCCATGAATGCCTCGCCCACGTTAGAACTTATTTTTAAAGCGTGTAAAATTCCTCAAGAAAACATTGTTGGGGGCGAAGGCGAAGGATTTAAAGTGGCGATGCATGCCTTAAATACAGGACGTGTGACGATGGGGGCGTGTGCCGTTGGACTGGCAAGCCGTGCCTTTGAAGAAGCAGTAGTGTATACCAAAATGCGCAGGCAATTTGGAAAGTCCATTTCCGAATTTCAAGGCATTCAAATGATGCTTGCGGATATGGCAAGCCAAATTGAAGCTTCAAGGCTTTTGGTCCAAAAGGCATCTTACTTGAGAGATCAAAACAAAGACTTTGTGAAAGCCGCTTCCATGGCAAAACTTGTGGCAACAGACATGGCGATGAAAGTAACCACACAGGCTGTTCAGCTTTTTGGCGGGAATGGATACTGCCAAGATTATCCCGTAGAACGCTTGATGCGGGAAGCCAAGGTCTTACAAATCGTCGAAGGAACGAATCAAATTCAACGGATGATTATTGCAAGAGAGATTTTAAAATGAAAGATGAAAAAACAAAAACCCATGTGATTGAAAGCGATGACTTTTTAGAAAAATTAAAGCTGACCAAAACCGGTGTGCCGTGTTTGGTTTTAATTGAAGGCTCTCCTTTGGGGAAAAAGTTTCCGCTCGTTCCGCCTAAAGTTAGGTTTGGGAGAGGTTCGAGATCTGATTTATCGATTGATGATAAATCTGTCTCTGGTGAACATGCGGAAGTGATTGTCAAAGGGCAGGAAGTTCAAATTGTTGATTTAAAAAGTACCAATGGAACCTATGTGAACGATCAAAAAATATCTGAGCCTATGGTTTTAAAAGAGGGGGATACCGTTCGTATTGGAACCACTATTTTTAAATATCTGGCCGCAGGCAATATTGAATCTGTGTACCACGAGCGCATGAGAGACTTTGCCACGATCGATTCTTTAACGCAGGTCTTTAATAAAAAATATGTTTTAGAATTTTTAAAATCTGAATACCAAAGATGTACCAATCAAAAATTACCGATATCGATTGTGATGATTGATGTCGACCATTTTAAAAAATTAAATGACACGTATGGACATTTGGCGGGAGATTATGTTTTGAAAAAATCATGCGCGCTTTTAAAAGACCAGGTGCTTCGAAGCCACGATGTGTTTGGAAGATACGGGGGGGAAGAATTTTTGCTGGTTTTACCCGAAGCCCCTTTGCAACGCGCTTGCGAAATTGCAGAGCGGTTGCGTGCGACGATTGCAGAGTATGCTTTTGAGTATGATCAAAAGAAATTATCCGTGACGATCAGTCTCGGGGTCTCTGAGGCCGATTCAACGATTCAAACGCCGGAAGGCTTCATTAAAAAAGCAGACCAGGCGTTGTATAAAGCAAAAAATGCGGGTAGAAACCAGGTTTGTGTCATCTAAAATAATAAAATTACCCGAGTCCTTAATTAATCAAATCGCAGCGGGCGAAGTCATTGAACGCCCAGCTTCTGTTGTGAAAGAATTGGTAGAAAATGCCATTGATGCCCAAAGTACGTTTATTGAGATTGAACTTGAAGAGGCCGGCCGTCAAAAAATAAAAGTTTTAGACAATGGCTGCGGGATGTCTTTAGAAGAGTTAAAGCTTTCCTTGGAGCGTCATGCAACCAGTAAAATTAAAAATCTAGACGATTTATTTACAGTTTCTACGTTGGGATTTCGAGGTGAGGCTTTGCCCTCGATTGCCTCTGTTTCAAATGTGAAGGTGACTTCCAAACCCAAAGATCAGTTGGAGGGATATCGGCTTTCCGTTGCGGGCGGCAAAAAACAAAAAGAAGAAGTGTGTGGCGCGACAGACGGCACAGAAATCGTGGTCCAAGATTTATTTTTTAATACGCCAGCCAGGCTGAAGTTTTTAAAAGCCAAAGGAACAGAGCTCGGCCATGTTTCAGAAACAGTTTCGCTTTTGGCGCTTTCTTATCCTGAAATTGGATTTCGCTTGCAACATGAAGACAAAGAAATCTTTCATTTCCCAAAAACAAAAAATCATTTTGAGCGCGTGCTTCATGTTTTAAAAGCATCGGGGGATGATTTTTTATCTGTGGCGCAAGAAACGTATCCTTGGAAACTCTCGGGGTATGTTTCGTTACCCAGGGTGACCTCTGCGACAGCGAAGCACTGTATTTTCTTTGTGAATCAACGACCGATTAAAGACAGAAATTTGCAACATGCCGTGACATTTGCGTATCAGAATTTAATTCCGAATCGAATGTATCCGAAAGTGGTTTTATTTTTAGAATGCAATGAAGGGGAAGTGGATGTGAATGTGCACCCCACAAAAAAAGAAGTGCGTTTCAGGGATCCAAGATTCATTCATAGCTTTGTGTCAAAAACTGTGCGGCATGTTTTGGAGCAAAGTTATGTGCAAAAACATTCGGAGCATGATGAAATTAATGATTCACATGCGAAGATGAATGCCTATCCCCTTCAGGACCAGATGTTTGTCCACTTGCCTCACGACTTGAATGATCTGTCTGAAGGCCGTCTCGGAGAGCGAGCGGGCATGGTTCAAAGCCCGAAGGGCTTTGA
>MGRI01000093.1 GCA_001798105.1 Deltaproteobacteria bacterium RIFCSPHIGHO2_02_FULL_40_11 | reverse complement strand
ATCCGATTTCGATGATAATAGGGCGGCCGAAAGGTGTTTTCAGCAACCATCCAACGGTCTGGGAAAATAACAAAATCGATATTTGAAACCCCTGGATCTGAAGAAGGCGAAGTAAGTACCGTAAAAATAGAAGGATCTGGATGATCAAACGAAACAGTTCCCATCACATTAAAATTTTTAAGATCATAAACATAGGGCACATAATTACCATGCCAGGCAACGACATCAAAAGGATTGTGCTTCATGGAAGCTTTCCACACACGACCTTGAAACTTACACAGAAGTTCAAAATCTTGATCTTGGTCTTCATAGGCTGCAACCGGCGTTAAAAAATCTCTCGGATTTGCAAGGCCATTGGCGCCGATGGGTCCCAGTTCAGGCAATCGAAAATGCGCGCCATAATTTTCACACACATATCCTCTGGATTTTTCTGTAACCCATACACGAAATTTCATGCCCCGTTGAATGACACCGATTTGACCAGGGTGTATGGCCATCCATCCAAACTCTGTTTGAACTTTAAGCGTTCCAACTTGTGGCACAATTAAAAAATCACCATCTGCGTTGTAAAAACATTTCTGTTCCATGGATTTTGAAATGGAATACACATGTGCTGCACAGCCCCACCCCGCCACGGTATCACCACTGCCTGCAAGGGTAATCAAATTTTGCGAAAAATCTTTTTCTTCCTGATCGAAAGGGACAGGATCCCATCGAAGCTGATTGGGCGAAGCTGCAGCCTCGTTGAAAGGCGCCGATCGCAACTTTCCTGAATCTTGAACACGTATAAAGGGCGTATGCATCACAGATGGACGAATGCGATACAACCACGTTCTTAGGTTTAAATGCCTAGGCGATGTAAACGATGTACCGCTCAGTTGTTCCGCATAAAGCCCATAGGGTGGCTTTTGGGGATTATTTTGCCCCTGGGGAAGCGCCCCCTTTTCGGCTTCAACTGAAAAATGATTTAAAAATCCGCTAACGTATTGGAATTCATCTTTAGCCATTTAGGGCGTAGACATAGCATACTGGGACCGAACCCACAATGTGGGGATCAGCGTGGTTTTTTGATCTGAACTTTCTTGAAGCGTTTGTGCTTCGCCTTGGAAAGCCATAGAAGCCATACTGTCGATATCTTCAATCACTTGTTCTTGCGCAACCAATTTTGCATGCGGGCTTAAAACCGTGCCACGCACCTTGTACTGGGTTTTGCCTTCCGTACTCTCATACCGATCAATATCTACGACCGCTTTAAATTCAACGCCATTTTCTGAAACTTTAGCCACCCACTGCCCACGTGCCGTACCATCTTCATTTTCAGTTAAATTTACTGTTTTAATATATGCCGCTTGATTGGGAAGATACCAAATAATTCCCGCTTCAGATTCCACAATTTTTGTAATGCCCAGTTGTGCACGAAATTGCACCGTTTCTGCAAAAGAAAAGGATGCAAAAAAAGAAAGAACCAGAAAAGAAAAAATGAGCTTTTTCATAAACCCTCCTAGATTCAAATTTACACAGGGTTAAACTTATCCAGGAAATAAACGAAAGACAATGAAAAAGTCTATGGATTAGGACGTATATTTAATGACATTCACTTTTTCGAGCGTAATGAGCCCTTCTTGAATAATGTGATCAATTTGATCAATCATTTGATCAATTTTTTCTTTTGTATCGACCACTTCCACAATGATGGGAAGATCACTTGAAAGCCTTAAAATATTTGCCGTATGAACATGCGATTTTGCCCCAAACCCGGCGATCCCTCGAATAACAGTCGTGCCTGCCAATTTTTCTTTTCGAAAAAGCTCTACCAAATATTGATATAAAGGTTTGCCTTCGAACTGGTCGCTCTCCCCAATAAAAATTCTCATTAAATATTGTTCCCCATTCAGTTTTGTCATTGGATTATCCTTTATTTAAAAATGCGGTTAATTGAATTCCTAAAAAAACAGCGCCCAAACAAAATAAATTGGTTACAAAAATATTCATCAACGCCCAGTGGGTATTTCCAGCCCGAAATAAGCTCATGGTTTCATAGGAAAAAGTCGAAAATGTGGTGAAACCCCCTAAAATGCCAATACTCACCATCAGTCGCAAGGAATCGTTCCAATAAGAGCGCGCAATTGCATATTCCATAAACGCCCCTAAAATAAAAGCGCCCACAATATTGACAACAAATGTCCCAACAGGAAAATCTGTTTCAACCCATTGATGTACTGCGCCAGACAAAAAATATCTGAACCCTGTTCCCAAAAATCCACCCAAACAGATTAGAAAAATATTTTTCATGCCTGCTATAACTGTAGCATAAGTATACGATCGCTTGAAATAAATTTTAGAATCGATACTTTAAAGAAACCATTCCCAGGGGAAAAAGATGATCTGAAAAAGAATCTCCCTTCATTTCTGAAAAATAAGCCGCGCCACCTTCAAGATTAAGGGCAAGTTTAGAAAGCTTAATATCAAATCCAATTTTGGCAGTTGGACCATTAAAAATGGTATTAATTTTTTCTTCAGATCCAAATGATTGCACAATCCCTGTTGCAATGGCATTGGCGAGCCAAGGATTCATGGTGATATAGCCCGCACTGAAGTAAGGTTTAAAAATGGGAAGTGGCAAAGGATAATACCGACCATAAGCTTCCGCCGCCATGGACATATACCCAATACCGGCACCTGCCCCCACTGCAAACGGCGTTAAGGGCACTTTATAAACGGCATCAACGCCAGGTCCAATATATTGCAATGCTACCGATGGCCCCACTTCAAACCCTGCCGTTGCAACGCAGGCTGTAAACATTAAGCTTAAAAAAATGAGGGAAAACGTAATCTTTTTTTTCATAAAAATGGTCTCCTTTACTTTTTTAGTCTTGCAATAAAAATGCCATTTTTGACCTGGGATAACACGCTGAGATCCTTCGCCTTCGGCTCAGGATGACTGACATTTATTGTCACTTCGTAAAAAACTTCTACGGCATTTTTGAATCCATTTTTTCAAAATTCTGCGTAAAAACACACTTAATGTCCATGGCATATTTATTGCTTCTTCATGGCCTTATCATGCGTGAACTATTTTTAAGATTTCTTACTTTTTCTGTGCTTCTCATGATGCTCCTTGCATTAAACGCCCATGCATTGGCAGATGAAGCTGAGGTTACAGCAACGCCCTCATTTGAAACCTTGCTTCAAACCTATATGAGCACAGATTTGGATTGTATCAAGCGTGTCCAGGCCTTTGAAGGCATGCTCCAATACGACACCTATCAAGCAAAAATTTCAGCGTCTCTAAAATCTATTTTAGATGCACCAAGATCAAACGCTTGCGTGTGTCATGAAAGTTTACTGCGATTGGCTGACACTTCTCTTGGGCTTAAAATACTCGGTCAGCTGATGTACGAAAACGACGCCTTTGCCTTTCACAATGAAAAGCGCTTAACTTCAATCTTTAAAATCCTTTCTAAAAAACAAATGCCAGATTTTGTTTACCGCGTCTGGCTTTTATTAGATGCCGCAGCAGAAATTCAATTCGATAATGTCACTGAATTCACCAAAACCATTGGAACTTACTTAGCCACGATCAATAGCCCCAATACCGCCTACAACTTATTTACACGCATTCAAAAAAATAATACTCAGTTTTTACGAAAGATTACTTATTATTATATTATGGCGCAGCTTAATCCTGAAAAATTAAACCCACTGGTTTTGTCTCAAGATGAAGAAACTCTATTAAAAAATATTCTATACAAAGAAGACGCTCAAACCTATGAAGGCAACCGACGCTTTATCTTAGCAACCTGGGTTCTTCTGATTGCTTCACCCGAAATCGTGGATACTTTTATCGAAGCCTTTGAAAAAAACCAGGCAGAACATGTCATAGACGATGGCCGCGCCAATATAAAAATAAAGTTTATTCATGAATTGATCGAAAAAAAGCAAATTCCAAATAAATTTCAAAAAATTATTGAAGCAGAAATGAAAAAAAGAAAATATAATGATACCATGTCAGAGGGTATCGACTTATTGTTTTGGATGCTTTCCCTTGGAGCCTATAATGTCAATGAAGATCTCCCCTCAACGCATCCAGACTATGTTCAAGAAGTACAAGAATTGAAAAAATGGTTTGAAGCATCTTTAAATCGTGCGAACTACTAGCGCCGTGGGGGTTGCCCCGCTGGTTTCAAAACGCCCAATCGAACCAAATGATGCGCTGCAATTTGTCCAAAGCGTCCTTTTGAGTCCACCTGATACACATATTTATAGTACTGTACGGCTTGCCGGACATTCCCCGCCCCTTCAAAACTTTCTCCCAAGATCAATCGAAGCTGTGGGCTTCCTGGCAAAATTTGATCGGCCTCTGTTAAATACCGAATGGCATCGATATAGTGCTGACGGTCATAATTCGAAACCCCTAAAAAATACCTGGGTTTAAAAAATTGAGGATAAAGCTGTATGGCCTTTTTTAAATGCTGATCTGATTGATTGAAATCTTTGATCTTGGCATATGCAAATCCCAAATGCGTATGAAACAGGGCTTCATCGGGTTTGGACTTCACTGCAGTTTGAAAATGGCCAATGGCTTTATTCCACAAACGCTCCGAAGCTGCTTTTAATCCTTGATCATGCGCCTCATAATACGGTTTTTCTTGCTTTAGCTTTTTCGATAACTTTTTAAATTCATCTGAATTCATAATTTTATCTTTTTTCTGAGATGCCAGGACATATTCTGTAGCAATGAGTGCCTTGGCATGCGCCTCACGGTCTTTCGATTGTGGATGGGAAGCAAATAAGAGATCGATGGAACTGGGTTCATGTTCTTGCAATTTTTGAAAAACCTGAAAAACGTCAACAGCCCCCTGCGGATCATAATTTAATTTTGTCATGTAATTGAGGCCCAACTCGTCAGATTCTGTCTCTTGATCCCGACTATACCGTGCAAGCCCGGCTTGAATCCCAATCGCACCTAATGTTAAAAAGGCATCTTTGTATGGCGTTTGTTGTGTGTCCAAAGCAATTGCGCCGACATTAAAGAGTGTCCCCAAAAGCATTTGTCGGGACATTTGACGAACTGCATGCTTGGCTGTGACATGTCCGATTTCATGCCCCAAGACAGCCACAAGCTGTGATTCTTTATCAAAATGCGTTAAAAGTCCCCGGGTAACACAAATTTTCCCCCCAGGGAGAGCAAAAGCATTCACCATAGAAGTATTTACAATTTTAAATTCATAATCGAGCCCCGGTCGATGCGAAACTTCGGAAAGTTTTTGCCCCAATCGATCGACATAGGCCTGTGCAGATGGATCCGGATATAAGCCATCAAAGGACTGCACGGTAGGCTCATAGTATTGCTTTCCCATGGCAATTTCTTGAGATTCTGACACCAACGAAAGCTCAGCTTCTCCAGTAACAGGGTTGGTGACACAGGTTGTAAGAAAAAAAAGGAAATAAAAAGAAGCTAAAAATAAAAACCAGGGTTTACCCTGTTTCATTCAATTGCCTTACGCGTTTGATTGAGCCCATCCCAAAACGTCCAAATCCCTTCCATCATTTCATTGCCATAACGAATGAAATCGTCTTGGTTCAGATCAGGATGTTTTAAAAAATACGCTTCCAGTTCTTCTTGGGTATGTCTGGCATGTTGATCTTCAATGCGGTCATGCCACGTAAAAAAGGCTAAAGGCAAATTTGGACAGTATTTTTTCTTATAGGCTTGTAATCCTTGAATGAGCTGCTTCCAAAACCCACGTGCCGCCCAATTTTCAATGGCGTAACTTGCTGCCGTAGAAACTTTATAATCTTCATGACCATAGAGCCTTGCCAATTCATCGCAAAAAAAGAGCGTTGATTCTGTACCATGCCTTCTTTTGCCCACATCTTGAAATTTCAGGCCTACAAGATCACAAATTTTTAAAAGCCACTCAAAATGCGCCGCTCGAAAGTGAAAAACGCCTCCCTCAATAGAACCTTCGGTTGAAACAAGCTCTGGGTCACCTTCCATGTCCTTGTCTGTAACATGCACTGCTTTCTTCTTAGCATTGTTAAAAATAACCCCGAGCTCATTGGCCAAAATTTCTTTAGATGCGCGCATGCCTTCAAGACTGTCGGCATGAATCATTTTTTTGAGTTGCGCTATGAGAAATAAATTCGAAAAAACAGAAAACTGAACGATAAAGGCTTTGACCTGCCCGGGCGTTGCCTCACCCTTTTCAAACCAATGGGTGAATTCGTTATTGGTAATGACGCGATGGTGTAAGAGTTCTTGATTGATTCTTTCTTGAAACTTCGCAAGGTCTTTTGCAGGCATGATTTAAATTACTATACCGCCTCTCTAGGAAACTTCAAGAAATTCCATTATTCTTTCCTTGAATGTTTATGAGAAGATTGTTATTTTTAAGCGTTTTTTATGGCAAATACTTTGGGCATTCGTCGATTTGATTATGTAGAATTTTACGTGGGTTCTGCAAAAATGGTGGCCTATTGGTTTGCAAAATCTTTAGGCTTAAAAATTACAGGGTACATGGGGCCCGAAACAGGCGTAAAAGATAAAGTTTCCTATTATTTATGCAAAAACAAACTACAATTTGTGGTCACAGGCGCCCCTTGCCCTGAAAATTCACAAATTTGGCATCCGATTACACACCATGGTGATGGTGTAAAACGTTTTGCGCTGAATGTAGATAGTGTTGAACATGCTTTTAGCTATGCCCTCAAAAATGGTGCCATCCCCATTCATAAACCCCACCGCCTAAAAGATGAAAAAGGATTTGTCGAAGAAGCTACGATTAAAGTCTACGACGATGCAGAAATCTGCTTTACCAACCGCAGCGAATACAAAGGTCTTTTTAAGCCAGGCTATGAACCCCCTTTAGATACGATGGATTTACGCTGCCAAGATACAGGCCTTTTAGCCATTGACCATATTGTCGGAAATGTTCGCCAAAATGAAATGGACCATTGGGCCAATTATTTAAATAAAGCCATGGATTTTGAAACCTTTGTCGATTTTGGTCCCGGGGATATTTCCACACAATACTCAGCCCTTCTTTCAAAAGTGGTCCGATCCAAAGACAATGTGATTAAACTTCCCATTAATGAACCTTATCTTGGGCTTAAAATGTCTCAAATTGAAGAATATATTCAAGAATACCGTGGCACAGGCATTCAACACATTGCCATCTCCACCCCAGATATTATTTCTTCTATTCAAGCTCTCAGAGCCAATGGCATTGACTTTTTAGAGGTCCCAGACACTTACTATGATGAACTGCGACACAGAAAGATTCAAATTTCTGAAAACCTGGATGACCTTCAAAAACTAAAAATTCTTTGCGATGTAGAAGGTCAGGGCTACCTGCTTCAAATTTTTACAAAACCCATTGGCGATCGTCCCACTTTCTTTTTTGAAATCATTCAACGCCAAAAGGGCGCGCAGGGATTTGGTCAAGGCAACTTTAAAGCCCTCTTTGAAGCCATTGAACATGATCAAAAACGACGCGGGAATTGGTAAATTGTGATGGAATCCCCTTTTATCCCAAATCATATCCAAAATCTAAAACCTTATCTTGCCGGGAAAAATCTGGATAAAACAAAAATTGTAAAACTGGCGTCGAATGAAAATTCCCTGGGCCCAAGTCCCAAAGCTTTGGAAGCAGTACAAATAGCTTTAAAAAATAGTTTTCGTTATCCAGATCCCCGCGCAATCAAGTTGGTTTCCAAGTTGGCCCAAAAATATAAAATTCAACCTTCTCAAATTTTATGTGCAAGTGGCACAGATGCAATTTTAAGTTATATCATTATGGCATTTACGCATCAGCCCCAAGATGAAATTTTAACGTCGGAAGGCACATTTATTGGCATTTATGTCAATACACTCAAACAAAATCGAAGCCTAAAACGTGTGGCCCTCCATGATTTTCAACTGGATCTTACAGGACTTCTCCAACAAATTTCTAAAAACACAAAAATCATCTATCTTGCAAATCCAAATAATCCAACAGGGAGCATGTTTACCAAAAAAGAATTTGAAGATTTCATGAAACACGTTCCACCCTATGTGCTTGTCATTTTAGATGAAGCCTATGAAGTGTATGCCAGTTCCAACCCCACCTATCCAAATGGTTTAACGTATGACATGCCAAATTTGATCACCACGCGCACATTTTCAAAAGTGTATGGTTTGGCGGGATTTCGCGTGGGGTGGGCTTATGGCCCCCAAAGATTGATTTCGGAACTTTATAAAGTAAAGCTCCCCTTCGAACCCAGTCACATTGCTCAAGTAGCAGCCTGTGCTGCGTTGGAAGACCAGGCATTTTTAGATGAAACCCAAAAATTAAATACGGCTTCCTTAAAATTGTTCCAACGCTGCTTTCAAAATCTAGGAATTACAACTTTAGAAACGACTTCTAATTTCTTATTGCTACACCTTGGATCCCATCAAAAAGCTGCTACTTTCACTCAAAAATGTCTGGATCAAGGACTTATTTTACGCCACACAGACGCCTTTGGAATTCCAGAGGGTGTGCGTATCAATAGCGGAACGCTGGAAGAAACCCAATTTGCAATCGAGATCATTTCTAAGGTATACCCCACCCTATGAAACTTCTTAGCTTTTTAAATTCTAAAAATGAAGAACGGCTGGGCTTTTGGTTCAATCAAAAAACGTACGACTTACAAAACTGTGCCCAAGCTCAATCTCTAACGTTGCCTTCCACCATGAATGCATTTCTTCAAAACTTTGATACAAACTTAAAAGTAGCACACACTGTGCAAGCTGCCTGTCAGACAGGGAATTGCCAAAACAAAGCCGAAGACCCACATCACATCAAACCTTTGGCGCCTGTTCCTCACCCGCCTTCTTGTCGTGATGCCTATGCATTTCGGCAACATGTGGCCGCCGCCCGACGCAATCGCGGCACGGACATGATTGCTGAATTTGACCAATTTCCTATTTTTTATTTTACAAACCACAATGCTATCGTTGGCGAAGGAACTGTTACGTTTGAAAAGGACCATTTTGAAAAATTGGACTTTGAATTAGAAGCTGCCATTGTCATTGGAAAAGCTGGGAAAAATATTGAAGCCAAAGACGCGGACGCATTCATTGCAGGACTCACCATTATGAATGATTTTTCGGCAAGGCAACTTCAAATGGAAGAAATGAAAATGAATTTAGGCCCTGCCAAAGGAAAAGATTTTGCAACAGCAATCGGCCCCTGGCTGGTAACTTTAGATGAGTTGGAACCTTATATACAAAAAACACCCCAAGGCATGCAATTTAATCTTAAAATGACAGCTTTTCATAATGAAAAACAAGTCTCTAGCGGTAATTTAAAAGAGATGACCTATACTTTTTCTGAAATTATTGAACGCTGTTCTTATGGCGTCAATCTTTATCCGGGAGATGTCATTGGATCTGGAACGGTTGGAACAGGCTGCTACATGGAATTGAATGGCACCTGGGCCAGACAAGCCAAAGAACAGGGAAAACCCTTTACCCCGGTATGGTTAAACCCCAATGATGTGATTGAACTTGAAATTGAAGGGCTTGGCCGCCTCAAACATATGATTCAAAAAGATCCTCAAGATCGTTCTATTTTGTCTAAAAAGAAAAATCTTTAATCCATGAAAACCTTTTTTGCAAAAGATCTTTCTCCACAAGAAACACTGCCACTTTTAACAGGTGGCATTGGGCCCCGCCCCATTGCTTTGGTTTCTACGCTGTCAAAAGAGGGGATTTCAAATCTTGCACCCTTTTCTTTTTTTAATGCATTTGGTTCCAATCCCCCGATGGTTGCCTTTTCACCTGCCCGGCGGGGACGTGATGGTTCTTTTAAAGATACTTACGAAAATCTCATGGAAACAAAAGAATGCGTGGTTCAAGTTGTAACCTATACAATCGTGGAACAAGTCAATCTCGCTTCTGCAGAATTTCCAAATACGGTGAGCGAATTTGAAAAATCAGGCCTCACTCCCATTGATTCCAAGATCGTTCGCCCCAAGCGTGTCCAAGAATCTCCGTTTCAAATGGAATGTAAGCTTCATCAAATGATCCCTTTAGGCAACCGCAACGGCTCTGGGAATCTTGCCATTTGTGAAGTTTTGCTTTTTCATATCGATGAAACAGCCTATCAAAATGGGACGCTTCAAGATCTCGTGGGTAGAAATGGCACCATCTATTATACACGCGCCAATCAAAGTGCTTTGTTTGAAGTCCCGCGCGCTTTAAGTCCAAACATCATTGCTTGGGATGGACTTCCAGAATTTATCAAAACACATCCTAAATTAACAAATAATCAACGTGCCAGACTGAGCTTATATGAAAAAGTACCCTCTGTAAAAGAGGCTGAAGTGTTTGTAGAAGAAAAATGGAGTGATCGCCCCCATCCCCAACTGGAACAAATGGCATTCGATGCACTGTATCAAAACGACCTTCGCTCGGCCTGGCATATTTTTGTTTATTTACAACGACATCAATAACCTGTTCAGAAGTATTCAGATACTAGGCGCCTGAGGAGGATTGACTGAGGCGTACTCGAAGTACGTCGAAGGCAAGCCGACGATAGGCAACGACGTAGATGAATACTTATGGACAGGTTATTGCAAAAAAAAACCCCTGGGAATGACCCCAGGGGTTTTTTGAAAATCAATCTAAGCTTAACGCTTTTTCTTAGCTTTTTTCTTTGATTTTTTCTTCTTTGTTGTTTTCTTTTTCTTCTTAGCCATTTTTTCCTCCCTCAGTTTAGCTGCGTTGATAAATAAATAAAAACTAATTAAAAGTTAGCACATATTTATTAAAAGAAAAAGAAAAAAATGCAGTTTTCTGAAAAAAACAGGGACAGGTTTCAAAGAGATCTGTCCTTGGCGTTATTTTTTTAGAAATTTTCTTCGCTGGGAATACGTTCTTCGACAGGAGATGTTTGAGAAACAGGTGTTTGAGAAATTTGATGTAATGTTTCCAACGTTCGATCATGATTATTTTTAACTTGGGTTTGCAATTTTTCTACCATGTTTCTTAAATCCAAAATTTCTTTTCGAAGTTCACGCAGCTCTCTCTCCTGGATCGAGTTTGCAGCGGGACTCACGGCAGAGATAGAAGGTGTTACGGGTGCAATTTCTCCGGCTAAATTTCTGCCTTGTGCCTTACACGCATCTAATGCAGATTGTTTTCCCTTGGCAGTCAACGTGTCCCAGTTTTTATATTTTGAAATACATGCATGAAACCGCCCAAAACTATCAGGTGACATGTATTCCAGGAATCCCAAAAGTCTGGCTGTTTGAACCGCTTGCTTAAATGTATTTTTATTGGCAGCTTCTCTTAAAAAGACAGTTTCAATCGTCTGCTGATAAGAAGATAAAGACTCGGCGACATACCCTTGAGCACCTAGAAACATAAAAAAACCTATAAATATCAACACTTTATTACTTTTCATGAAAGCTTGCCCTCCTTGTATCTTATGTATCGTCATTTTTGGGAAATTACTTGAGCGTCATTCTGAGGTCCGAAGGACCGAAGAATCTCGTCGAGATTCTTCGCGCTTCGCGCTCAGGATGACAATTTAGTTTGGGCGAGTGGAATGCGGATATAATTTGGAACCAATTTATCGGGCGAAACCAGCTTTCCAGCACGAATCGCTTCGTAAGATAAAATACCCACATGTGTGGCTTTGGGCATGCAAATATGGGGGGGCGCCCAATGAATTTCAATGCCTTCATTCATAAATTGATCTTTGTAGGATTCCACACCATACCCTATCAATAAAATACTTTCGTCATAGGCTTGTAATTTTTCAACCAAAGCTTCACAGGAAAACACAGCATCTTCAAAAATCCGCGTACATTTTCCTTTGGCCGAGAAACGAAATGCGCCGGCATATACTTCATTTTGCCTGGCATCTAAAAGTGAACACACAAGCCCCGGAAAAAAATAACCATTTAAACTCATGGCTTGTAACGTTGAAACACTTGCAATGTTTTTTTCATGTTGTTTTGCAAATGCTTGTACGGTTGCAAGACTCACGCGAAGTCCCGTAAAAGACCCCGGGCCACAGGCCACACCAAAAAAATCAATTTCTGAAATTTGATTTCCGGTTTGCTTTAAAATGAGATCAACGGTTGGTAAAAGGTGTTCGCTATGCGAAGCATCTAACTCAAGCGTGGATTCTGCGAGGAGAAAGTGATCTTTAAAAAGTGCAACCGAACTAACTGAGGTTGACGTTTCAAAGGCGAGGAGTTTCACGTTTTATGCCATTCCCACCAAACGACGGAAGAAATTTAAAATACCGCCCCAATATCGACTTAAATCATTGTAAAAAACAAGAATAATTAATGCCAAAATAACCGCTAACCCTGCTCGATTGGCATAGTCTAACACACGCTCACTTAAAGGTTTTCCGCGAATGGCTTCACATGCAAAAAGCAATAAGTGCCCGCCATCTAAAACGGGAATCGGCAAGAAATTTAAGACCGCTAAATTTAAGCTAATCATGGCAAGTAAAACCAAAAATGGGAATACACCCTCTTTAAACTGATCTCCTGCAATTTTCCCAATTAAAATGGGCCCCCCCATGGCCTTGAGCGGAATTTGTCCCGTAATCATTTTTCCAACGCTTTTAAAAATCATGAGCATCATGCCCACACTCTTTACCGAAGCAGAGGAAAGTGCTTTGATGGGATTCAGCTCTTGATACGGTTTTACTTTTGGGGGTTGATAAATATCAGACATGTTGGAAAGAATCCCTAATTTATAAGATTCTTCTTCAACACCACAAGGATGTTTTTCAGCCAGCTTTGTTGGAAAGACTTGAACGGTCGTCAAATCGCCGGCTCTTTCATAGGTTAAATAAAATTGGCCTTTTTCTTTTCCAGATTTTTGAATCATCTCCGTCATCTGGTCCCAACTTTGAAGCGGCTCATCATTCATGGAAACCAATCGATCCCCACTTTGTAATCCTGCACGATAAGCAGCCGTGTCTGGAGCAACATCTTCTCTTAAGAAAAGTTCATATGGAAAAAGACCTAAAAGGCGTTGTTTTTGTTTTTCACTTAAAAGAAAATATTCTGGAAGAAGCTTCAGTTGAATTTTTTGAGCCTTCCCCTCTCTTTCAACCTCAAAAACCAATTCTTTTTGAGCAATGTTGAGTAGATAATTTTCAAGCTCATACCAATATTTTACGGAGATATTATTTAAAGATAAGATAAGATCCCCAGTTTCAAAACCCGCTTGTGCGGCAATAGAATCTGGATCGCTCAATCCCACACGCGTATTCGGCCCCATAACAGAAACACCTTGAAGCACGCCTACTTCTGGTTTTTCACAAAACATATTCCACTGCGCTTCAAGCTGTGGGATAAATTCGACATCAAGCGATTGTTTTTGCCGCTGGACTGTTAAATGGACCTTCTGATCCACACTTTTTTGAACCACGCCTAAGAAGTCTTGCTGCCACCGAACCAGTTCCTTACCATTGACGTGGGTAATTTCATCCCCAGGACGAAGGCCTAATTCCCAAGCCTGCGACCCTTTTTGAACAAAGGCCAAATGTCCGGTGATCACTTTTTCAAGCCCAAACATTTCAATACATACAAAAACAAGAATGGCTAAAACGATATTGGCGGTAGGCCCTGCAGCTGCAATCCCAATCCTACGCCACACAGATTGATTCGCAAATGAACGCGAAGCATCTGGGCCTTTGATTTTGGAAGTAGGATCTTCCCCATAGAGCTTAACATAGCCCCCCAGTGGAATGAGAGAAATACAATATTGCGTCTCACCGATTTTCTTTTGAATGAGTTTTGTGCCAAACCCCAGAGAAAAAACTTCAACTTTTACGCCAAAGTATTTTGCAACCAGGAAGTGACCCAGTTCGTGGAAGAACACAAGGGCCCCTAAAAGAATAATAATTCCAAATAAATATTCCATATTAAGACTTGTAGGCTACCACAACCGTAAAACTTAGGACAACATGTTTATCACTTGACGCGCCGAATTTCTGGCCCAACGATCTGCTTCAAAAACATCCTCGAGAGATTCCCCAAATGTATTGGGATAAGCATTGAGTGTTTTTTCCACAATTTCAGAAATTTGATGAAATCCAATTTTTTCTTTTAAAAAAGCTTCGACTGCAATTTCATCTGCAGCATTGAGTACGGTAGACCATAGCCCTTGGGACGCAAGCGTTTGAAAGGCAAGTTTTAAAAGCGGAAATTTTGTAAGATCTGGCTTTTGAAACGAAAGATTTTGAATTTTTGTTAAATCTAAGCTTGGCACTTCCGTTCGAATGCGCTTCGGATACGATAGCGCATACGCAATAGGAGCTTTCATATCGGGAATGGATAGACACGCCAAGGTATTGCCATCTGGATAAGTAACCATGCCATGAATAATGGATTGCGGGTGTACCACAACTTCAATTTGCGAGGGTTTTACACCAAAAAGCCAATGAGCTTCAATGACTTCAAAGCCCTTATTCATGAGTGTTGCAGAATCAATCGTAATACGCCCCCCCATTTTCCAAGTGGGATGGTTTAAGGCTTGCCCAACTGTAATTTTTGGGAAATCTTCTTTGGGGGTATTTAAAAAAGGACCTCCGGAAGCGGTCAGGGTTATTTTAGGGGGAGATCCCTCGCTTTCAGCTCGGGATGACAATGACAGTACCTGAAAAATAGCGCTATGTTCACTATCGATGGGTAAGAGCCTGACATTGTTTTCAAAGGCCACTTTTTGAATGATGCTACCGGCAGCAACCAATACTTCCTTATTGGCCAAGGCCACTTGTTTTTTGGCACGAATGGCTTCATACGTTGGACGAATGCCCACTGCTCCCACAAGGCTACTCACCACAAAATCACTTTCAGACAAGGTTGCAATTTCAATCAGCCCCGATTCACCCTGAAAAAATTCAATCTGTGGAAATTTTTCTTTTAAGATTTTTGCATCTGAAGCTTGGGCAACAGAAACAGCTTTGGGGCAAAATTTTTGAATTTGTAAAGATAGCTTTTCAATTTGGGTGCCTGCCGCCAATCCCACAACTTCAAACTGATCCGGATGGCAAGCAATCACCTCTAAGGTATTTTGCCCAACAGATCCTGTGGACCCTAATATGGAAATTTTCTTTTTCATATCAATCGCGCATAGAAATAAATAAAGGGGGCGCAAAAAAGAACACTATCAAAGCGATCTAAAATCCCCCCATGGCCAGGGATTACAACGCCAGAATCTTTCACTGCGAGCGCACGTTTTAAAAGAGACTCAAATAAATCCCCCACTTGGCTTAAAACAGCCCCAAGGTATTTTGCCCCACAGATCCTGTGGACCCTAATATGGAAATTCTTTTTTTCATATCAACCGCGCATAAAAATAAATAAAGGGGGCGCAAAAAAGAACACTATCAAAGCGATCTAAAATCCCCCCATGGCCAGGGATTACAACGCCAGAATCTTTCACTGCGAGCGCACGTTTTAAAAGAGACTCAAATAAATCCCCCACTTGGCTTAAAACAGCCCCGCCCACCCCTAAAATCACACAAGACATCCATGTCAGTTCATGAAAAACAAAGATGCGATACAAAAATACGCCAATCACAGCAGCCAAAATCCCCCCCACGGCACCTTCTATCGTTTTATGGGGACTAATCACTGGAGATAACTTACGCTGTCCCCATTTTCGCCCCACAAAATAGGCAGCTGTGTCTGACACCCAAGGGATTAAAAAAACAAGAAAAATCCAATACACGCCAGCTTCAAGTTCACGCACCTTGGGCCAAAAAGAAAATAAAAAACTCACATAAAAAACACCCATTAAAGAATAGGCCAATTCGCCCACCAGTTTTTGGATTTCATCTTGAGAAGTATGGATGAGATAGACGTAAAATAAAAAGATAACAATAAAAAAGATACTGACAGATTCATACAAAATACCCGCCCGAAAAATAATAAACGCCGATAAAATAAATCCTAAAACGCCCCCCACCACACGCTGAATCCCTTGCTCTTCTTTGGGAAAAAGCATAACGAAATATTCAAATAAGGCGCCGCAGGCGCCCACCAATGCTAAAAAGGTAACGCCCCATGTTTTTCCAAAAATAATGAGGGCTAAGATACATGCGATTCCAAAAACCGCCGTAATAATACGTTTTAATAAGTTAGGATCCATCCATTTGCTCCTGTGTTTTACCAAACCTTCGTTTTCTATTTTCAAATACGTGTAACGCTTTCATGAATTCTTCACGATTAAAATCTGGCCACAAAACATCTGTAACATAAATTTCCGTATAGGCCATTTGCCACAACATAAAATTACTAATACGAAGTTCCCCACTGGTTCGAATGAGTAAATCCGGATCTGGCAAATCATGCGTGTATAAAAACTTTGAAAAAAGGGCCTCTGTGATGTCTTCGTCTCGAAAATCGCCTTTTTGAATACCTTTTGAAATTTTTTGAATGGCGCTTAGAATTTCGCTTCTTCCCCCATACGAAATTGCAAAATTTAAAATCATTTCATCTAAGTGCGCGGTCATTTCCATTGTTTGAATGAGCTCTTCCCGAACACTTTTTGGCAAACGCCCAATATCCCCCATTGCGCGAAGTTGAATTTTATTTTGAATTAGATTTTGTCTTTCTTGAAGCAAATAAGTCTCAAGAAGTTCCATAAGTATTGTCACTTCTTGAGAAGGTCTTTCCCAGTTTTCATCCGAAAAAGCATAAATCGTTAAAACCGGAATTTTTAATTCCTTGGCAAACATAACAATATCTTTCACATTGGCTGTGCCTTTCATATGGCCAAAGGTGCGATCTTGTTTTTGTAGCTTTGCCCATCTGCCATTTCCATCTGGAATAATGGCAATATGCTTTGGCATGCAACGAAGACTAGACATTCATAATATCTTTTTCTTTACTGACAAGGAGGGTATCAATTTCTTGAATAAAATGATTTGTTTCTTTTTGAATAAGCTCTTGCTTTTTTCGGATATCATCTTCCGGTAGATTTTGATTCTTTAATTCTTCATTGGCATCTCGACGAATCATTCGAACGGAAACACGTGCTTCTTCGCCCACTTTTTTAACAACTTTCACCAAATCTCTTCTCCTTTCTTCTGTAAGTTGAGGCACTTGAATGCGAATGACTTTGCCGTCATTATTCGGGGTTAATCCCAAATCTGCTTCCAAAATTGTTTTTTCGATGGCTGCAATTTGGCTGACATCCCAGGGCTGAATCACCAAAAGCCGGGCTTCGGGCGCAGAAATGTTCGCCATATTTTTAAGCTGCGTTTTGGTGCCGTAGTAATCTACCTGAATGGTGTCCAACAGCGCTGGGTTGGCTCTGCCTGTTCTAATTTTTGAAAGCTCTTTTTTTAAATTCTCAATCGCTTTTTTCATTTTATCGTTTGTGGCCTGCATTATGCCCTCCCTGAAT
>MGRI01000092.1:4648-7209 GCA_001798105.1 Deltaproteobacteria bacterium RIFCSPHIGHO2_02_FULL_40_11 | reverse complement strand
CTCGGATATCTTTGATGGCGAGCTCATCTTCCTGAGAAGGATAAATGCCCACACCATCTACTAAATCGCCTGCAACGATGATATATTTTACTTTTGCGGCAAGGGCTTTTTGGGAATCGTTTCCTGCTTCTCCTCTGATCCAGGACAAAAAGCGTTGAAATTCTTCATGCAGAAAAAGGCTGGAGCCGACGTGGACATCAGAAAGAAAGATTACAAACTCTTCAACAGGAGATTTTTTTAATTCGTGCGTGCCGGGGATATCGGGCCAGACAATGTTTTCAGCAAAAATAATTTTATCTCCGGAAACGCCAGTTATGCCTACCACTTCATCAAAGATTATATCTTTTCCCATTTGCAAGAGTTCCTTCCTGGCCTGGGTGATGAGTATTTTTATTTTCCCGGTAAGATCTTCCAGTGTAAGCATAAGATTCCCGTTTTTGGTGAGCCCAATTTCATCGACGAGCCCAATAACAGCAACGGCTTCTTTTTCTTTCCGCGTTACAATGCGGCTGATAGGCAGCACTTGCTCTAACTCTGGGCGATGGCGCAGTAATCCCTCCAGAAAACGGTAGCGGGAAACAAAAAAAGAAGTGAAATGTTTAACATCGTATTTTCGGGCTTTGTTCTGGAATGAGACCACGATCGTGACGGGATAATTTTTGAGCGCAGCAGGGTCTTCCGCCAAGGTCACAGAAGGTGAGGGTATTTCCATCACGGCGGTGGTGTGAAATTGGGAATCCAGGCCACCATCACTAAGAGTGGTTTCCAGTCCCGATACTTCCTGCTGCTGTTGATGCTGTTGTTGATGTTGTTGTTGAAAAGAACTGGAAGGCAGCAGCAGCGAGGCGCTCTTAAATTTTTGCAGATGATGTTGATAGAGCTCATCGTTGCCACGTTCTGATTCCACGCGGTAGGAATCAATTTCATGCCAATCAACTAAAGAGCATTGCTGGCTGATAATCTCCACATAGTCGGAATTAAGCAGAATAAGGTCTTCCTCAATTTCAATCTCTTTTAAAACGTTTTCGTGAACGGTTTTCTCCAGAAGGTCCTTACTAAGAAGAACCCCGCGGCTAAACATTTCAGCGATAATTTCCTGTTGACTCATTATTCCACTCGCAGGGATTTTTCCAAAAGTTCCCGCAATTTTGCGACAAGCAGGTCTTCTAAAGTGACGGTGATTTCTCTGGTTCTCCCATAACGCCCTTTAGATATTATTTTGGCATTGATTATGCCTAACATATCTAATTCTGCCAAAATATCCGAGATACGCCGCTGGGTGAGGACATTCGATTTGGACTGCTTGCAGACACCTTTGTATACCTCATAAATTTCCCCCGTGAAAAGATTGCGGCGTTGCGTGGCCAGCAACAGGATGGAATATAATACGGCCTGGAATTGCTTTGGTTGGTTTAATGAGACATTGAGGATCTTATCTGTTTCCATTTTTTTCTCTGCTTCGTCGAGATGGGCTATTTCAACTTTTTTTTGGCCATTTCTTTCTGCAATCTCGCCTGCGACCCGCAACAGATCTATAGCCCGACGCACATCGCCATGCTCCCGGGCAGCATAAGCGGCACATTTTTCTAAAACGCCTGGCTGCAAAGTGTTATCATAAAAGGCAGTGGTAGCTCTTTGGCGCAGGATATCCTGGATCTGCAGGGCATTATAAGGAGGAAAAATAAGTTCTTCTTCCGATAAGCTGCTTTTCACACGTGGATCAAGATGTTCTGTAAAAACTAGATTGTTGGAAATGCCAATTAGGCAGATCTGAGCTTGCTTTAATTCGACATTGATGCGAGTGAGATTATAAAGTATCTCGTCGCCAATTTTGAGGGTGAGCTGATCTACTTCATCTAACACTAAGAGAAAGATTTGTTTTTTAGTATCCAGCAAACGGTAAAAAATATTATACACCTCGTCAGTGGGAAGTCCAGTGGGGGGAATTTCCTGCCCTAGTTCTTTTATAAGTTGGGCTATGAGCCTATATTCAGTATCAGCTACTTTCTTGAGTTTGCAGTTGACGTAAATGGAACGCAAAGAAATGGAATTTTTTTGGGCAATTGTCTCCATGGTGGCTAAAATGTGCTTGACGGAAAGAGTTTTGCCGGAGCCGGTCTTGCCGTAAACAAATAAGTTAGAAGGTTTCTCATGACGTAAAGCGGGGGCTAGGATGTTAGCTATTTCCTGCAACTGCTCTTCACGGAAGAGAATCTGATCTGGGATATAAGAAGAAGCCAAGGCCTGCTTTTCTTTAAAGAGAGAGTCCGATTTAAGATAGCTGTCAAAAAAATCCCCTACCCCCATAAGAGCCCCACCCCTTGATTTCTGATGGAAAATGACATTAATGCTGTGTATTAGCTTATTTTCTTTGGCTGGTGTCAGCTTGGGATTAAGCTTGGTGCTGATATACACTTCTTTTACAGTGGAACTGGTATAAAAAGATATCCGAACATTAAAAAGTAGTGAGGAGAAAGTTATGTTAGAGTAGAGGTGTGGTGCATTTTCATGAAGAGCTGAAAGTAGGTGGATTTGAATTTATCAGTGTTTAGGTTGGTTTG
>MGRI01000092.1:1379-4627 GCA_001798105.1 Deltaproteobacteria bacterium RIFCSPHIGHO2_02_FULL_40_11 | reverse complement strand
GGGGTTAATTGCAGGAGGGAAAACTATCCCATTTTATATAATTAAAGCAAGCGATATATGATTATTTAATGCTTTAACTATGTCTTATTTTTGTATTGTATTGTATTGTATATTATTTTCAATATAGAAATTAATAATAAAAACCAACACCGACACAACCATAAAGATGCTTAGCAGGAAAGATGCGATTGGGTTTTTGATACATTTTTATGACATTTAATTTTTTAAATAAGGTTTCCATCAGAAATAAGGGGGTGAGGGTGACCTATCACTCACAAAACGGAGTGTGCCATGAGAAAGAAATATTTAAAAAGCCCGTAATAACTTATACTAGATGGTATTGGAATCTCTTTTTAATCCTTTCGTGGTAAAGAAAAAGCCTTGGGAAATGTTTTTAGTGGGGGTGGTTTATACTTTGGTAAGCTTGCCTCTGGCCTACTTTGTCTTTCGCGATGCTGCCGGGCTGCTGGCCGTTTTTCTTATTGTTATTGCGGCCTTGCCCATGTTTTATATCACCATCAAAAATGAGGAGGCCATAGATATAAAATACCATCGAGAGTGGTTTATTCTGAAAGAGCACGGAAGAGTACTTTCTTTTTTAATGTTTTTTTTTGGTGGGGTGACCGTGGCGCTGGCGGCCACCTATATCTTGTTGCCAAGCACAGTGGTTGATAATATTTTTGGCTTGCAGCAGCAGGCAATCATAGGAGTGAACAATGTGGTGCAAGGGAAGATTACCCAGGTGGATTTAATAGCCCGAATTTTTACCAGCAATCTGAAAGTTTTATTTTTCTGCATCTTATTTAGTTTTTTGTATGGAACCGGAGCTCTCTTTATTTTGACCTGGAATGCTTCGGTGGTAGCTACGGCGATGGGGAACTTGTTTAAAACAAAGCTGGCAGAAGGAGCAGCTTTGGTGGGCTGGCCGCTGGCAGCTAATTATTTTCAGGCGGCATCATTTAGCTTCTTTCGTTATATGACCCATGGCGCCTTAGAAATGGCTTCTTATTTTATTGCCGGAATCGCCGGGGGAATTATCTCTATCGCTTTTATCAAGCGTAATTTTAACGAGGAGCAGATTTTTGTAGATGTGTTGGATATGTTATTTATAAGCTTGGGGCTGCTGTTTGCAGCTGCAATTATAGAAGTTTATATCACTCCGGCGCTTTTTTATTAAATAATCTTTATTTTTCCCGGGGCATTTTGAAAAATGTCGCCGTCCTGCAGCATCTTTTCAATAAACTTTTCAGTATTATTTAGGTGCGAATGGGTGAGTACATCTTCGATGCGCACGCCGTCTCCTTGATCTAAGGCTTTGATAATATTACTTATTTTTGCTATCGGCAAATCATCTGCCTTACATTCAACTATCACTTCTTCTGCTGCGGCCACCGATGGATTGGAGAAGGGCAGTTCTAAAGCCCGGACTTTTAGCCAAAAAGGATGGGCAACCCTCACTATTTCTGGCGAGAGATAGCGTTCCTGGTTGTAGTGCCTGACTTTGCCGATGATAAAAATAGCCTCTCCCACTCGGGCTTGTGAAGCAGCCGCATTTTCCTCAAAAAAATAGGCTGCAATTTTCCCGCTTCCATCATCCAGAAAAAGGCGCAGGATAGTACCCTGCTTTTCCTTAGCTACCAGAACGGCTACCACATTCACACGAAAAACACGTTGTGTGCCAACTTGTAAATAGGTGCGGCTGGTTTCCTGTTCGTAGTCTTCAGCAGCCTGCGAAATATTAAAAATCATCAGTTTCACGGCTGGACTTCGGGCATTTTTTTCTTCCATAGCTATAGTCGCTGGATAAATCCGCGGCGCGGCTCAAAGATGTCCCCGGAGCGCCGCAGTTTTTCCAAGGCCTCATCTACTTGTGGTGCAGGTATATTTTTTTCCTGAGCCGCAGCGGCAATATTTTCAACCGAAATAATCTTGCTGCCCAGCTGTTCCTCAAGGGCATGGATTATCTCTTTTATTATGGTTATGCTGCTGCGCTGCGTGGCCGTAATTCCACTGCTGAGACGGTCAATGTCAATCTTGCCGGTTTCACTGTCTTTAGCGATTTGATTAAGACAATAATCAATAAGTTCAATAGCTTTCTGGGCATCTTTTTTAGTGACAGTCTTGGCTAGACGTATTTTTGCGGCAGCTTCGGAAAGGCGTACCAGGGCTTCTAGCTGCCGCGCGGTGATGGGGATGCTGCGAATGGCTCCTTCCTCTTCGGCCACCCCCGTGTTGCGCATGGAAATATAATATTCTTTTAATTCCTCAATGGCAGTGTCAGTAATTTTGGGGTTCATCTTTTGGCGCACATAAGAAAAAAATTTTTTGAGCAGTTCGGTGCTGATTTCCGCGGCTTTAGAGCCTTCCTTGTGCAGGTGCAGGATAAATGAGGCGGTTAACTGATCTTTTTCCCGGCTGGGGCGGTCTACTATGGGGAAAATAAGATCAAAACGGTTGATGAGTGTCGGTGGCAGATCAATTTGTTTAGCCATGATTTCATAAGGGTCGAAGCGCCCAAACTTGGGGTTGGCAGCTGCCAGTACAGTAGTTTCACACCGCAAAGTGGCTTGAATATTGGCCTTACTGATGCTAACTTGCTGCTGTTCTAAGGCTTCATGCAGCGCAGAGCGGTCTTCTTTTCCCATCTTGTCCAGTTCATCGATGATGGCAAAGCCGCGGTTGGCAAGCACCAAGGTTCCTGCTTCTAAGCTCCAGCCGCCAAGGAATTCATCTTTTACTACGCTGGCGGTGAGACCGGCAGCGGTCGCGCCCTTGCCACTGGTGAAACGAGCCTTGGGAGCTACTTTGCTAAGGCGCTTGAGCATTTGTGATTTTCCTGCTCCAGGATCACCCACGAGCAGCACGTGCATATCTCCTCTGGTGACTACACCATCAGGCTGGACTTTGCGGCAACCTCCGGCGAGCTGTAAGACCAGTGCTTCTTTGACTTTATCGTGACCATAAATGGAGGGAGCAATGCTGTTGGCCAGCAGGTTAAGAACATCCGGAGATTTAGCTAGTTTTTTAATTTCTTCCAGCTCCTTTTCGGTAATTTTTGTTTCGTTAAAATCTTCTTCGATAGGCTCCATAAAATTGGCTTCGAGAATCAAATCATATTTGGTGGATTGCCCGCCAGTACGCAAAGTAATGGGCACCTCAGAAACCCAGCCACAAAGCCTTACCCTCGTGCCCGGGCTGCTGCGTTTCTCGGTTAAGGGGGTTACAAGATCATCTTTCAGGAAAATGTT
>MGRI01000092.1:0-1334 GCA_001798105.1 Deltaproteobacteria bacterium RIFCSPHIGHO2_02_FULL_40_11 | reverse complement strand
CAGGACTAAGCCTTGCCCATCAACTAACTCTTTGGAAATCTCCTTAAATTTTCCCTTTCGGCCACAACTGCATCTGCTCGGTTCTTTGTATTTTTTGTCCAACTGCAGCACGCTGATAATATTTCCACAGGAAGGGCATTCAAATTTGGCCGAAGTCACATGCGGGCGGACGTCGGACTTCTGCCGTACAATGCCCTCGGTCCAAATAAGTTTACCTAAATGCTTGCTGCGGATTTCGCTAATCTGTAATTTTATGGAGTCGGGAAGGTTACGCAGGCGAAGGTTGAATTTGCTTACTTTCTTCGGCAAGTCAAATTCTTTCACAGCGAGTTCGGCAGCTTTAAGCAGCTCTTCCGGCCTTTCTAAGATTTCATCGGTGATTTCGGTGTTAAACTTGATCAATTCCGAAAAATCTAGCACCAAGAAGATTTCGCCTTTGCGCACGGCTTCCAGCAGCTGGGGGTAATAGTTTTGCTCGATAAATTCCTGAAATGTCTTGATTTGCTGCTCTACTTCCATGGCCACACCCTCATCTACTCCCAAAACAAAGGCGTATATTTAAAGATTTATGGTGGCTGATGGTGAGGAGTTAGTAAGCTGGGCTTTGTATACCTGGACAGAAATTATATTTATGGACTTGATAAATATGGAGTGCTGAATAATCTTTTAGTATATCATTAAATGCTGTTTTAATGTCCATCATAACTTCTCTAAATTTTTCAGCTGATTCAACTTCCATATCTATCTCAAATTCCCATGGACCTAGGGATTTTACTATGTAAATTATATTGGGGTTTGTTCTGCAATATTCTCTTAGAGATCGTTCTCTTTCTTCAGATATATTCCTGAATCCGATCAGCACTTTATAGTGCAGGTAAGGATATTTTGATTCATTAGGAACAATGTTATAATGCCTAATTACCCCTGATTTCTCTAATTTTCTAATTCTTTCTGCGATAGCATCAGCACTTAGTTTAACTTCTGATGCCATTTTTACTACTGTCGTTCTGGAATTTTTTCCTAACAGAATAAGAATTTTCCAGTCCGTTTTATCCATTTTAACAGGTGAAGGTATAGCACCAAAAAAAGATTCTCTGTACGCACTTGGTTTTTCTTTGTGTATCAAATAATCTCTAATAAAATAATCTCCTCTAATAATGGTCGCTATTTGTCTTTCAGCGATATATTCCCCGAATTTTTTGTTTAATTCAGTAATGGTTTTATCAAGAAAAGTCACGTCTTTTGCCCATGTTCCAAAGGCAAGATCAAATTTCCCATCACAACTTGCCACCCAAACCACATTGGGGTGATTCACCAAAAAATCAATAAACTCT
>MGRI01000091.1:2988-17593 GCA_001798105.1 Deltaproteobacteria bacterium RIFCSPHIGHO2_02_FULL_40_11 | reverse complement strand
CATATACATAGTAAAAGCAAGATCTATGCCTGAAGGTGAAATGTGTAACTATTCGATATTACAGTGAATTTAATTATATCTCATATCCTCTTCTCCAAATCGGTGACAAATTACGCTTTACGCGTGCGCATTAACGTTTAAAATACAATAAAAGATCGTTTTAACCGCCATCGCCCCCAGATCTTACGCAAAGTTGCGTAAAATATTTGATTTTTTACGCAACTTTGCGTAAAATCAAAACAGATGATACAAAGTACAAAAAATCCATTTATTGATGACTCTGTTGTAAAAGGTGATGATTACTGTCCACGAAAAATGGTGGAAGAGCGAATTTTAAAGAAGCTGGCAAATGGCCACAATTTAGCCTTAATTGGGGATCGACGCGTTGGAAAAACTTCAACCGCTCACTACGTCATAGATAGCATGAAAGATATGTATAAAATTGATATCGACCTGTATCACATTATAGACCCCTCTGACATTGCTGAAGCCATCATAGACGCCTGTAAAAAAGTTTTAGATAAAGTTTGGGACTCAAAAAAGGTTCTGGATTTTGCACGCCGATTAACCCCCAAATTGGATGTAACAGAAGGTGGATTTTCTTTTGGTATAGATGCAAGTGGGCAAGAATATAAAAAAACATTACATGTTGCATTTGAATTTTTAGAAGAAACTGTCAAAAGAACGAAAGGGAAGGTGGTCATTCTCTTTGATGAATTTCAAGCGATAAAAACAATAAAAAATGCCGACGCCATTCTTAAATATATGAGAGGGAAAATTCAAAAAAATGCGCGTGTTTCTTTTATGTACGTAGGCAGCATTAAACATGATATGGACCATATTTTTAGGGATCCAGATTCCCCATTCTTCAAGCAAGCAGAGATCATCTACTTTGAACATATCGAGCCAAATATTTTTTTTGATTTCATTTTTAAACGATTTCAAAGTAAAAAAATTACACTCAAGCGAGAAGTCTATGACATGCTTTCAAAAACCTGTTACGGCATTACAGGCGACATTCAAACCTTTTGTCGTGTGGCATTTGACAGTCTTAAAGAGGGGCAAATATTTGATTTCGAGGCCTTTTTCTTTATTTTGGATATAATTTATAAGAATGAACAAAAATACTTTAAAAGTATTCTCGATTCTAAAGGACTAACAAAGATCCAAAAAAACCTCTTGATTCAACTTGCGGGGATTCAAAATCAAGCGGATATAAAATTTTTTGGAAAAGACTTTCAAAAAGCCATCGGTGTAAAAAGCCCAGGCGCAATCACAAATGCCTTAAATGCCTTGGAAAAAAAGGAATACATCTATAAATCCGATGAACAGTATTATTTTTCAAACCCCTTTTTTAAGGAATGGGTACTTGATTATAGATTCATCATTCAAGCTACGGCAGGCACCCTCACTGCGGGTTCTTCCATTACGGGGACACGGCTGGATTTTGGATACCGACAAAGAATGATAAAACACTCAAAATGACGTCTTTAAAAACCGATCCAGTTTTTCAAATGTGGGAAGGATATTTCGAATGGCGGGATTTCCTGTTTCGTTGGGTAAGCCCAACTCGTCTGAAACCCAAAACAGATTTTTTAAAGCCGTCCATTCTTCCGAAAGCTCCATGGGGTGTTGAGAAAACACATGTGGCAAAACAGCAATTCTTTCCCAAACAATATGCTCTAAAAAGCCATCAAAGGCTTTTTTCATAAACCGTTTACCCACACGAATTTTTTTCGCTGTTTCTTCTTTATCTAAAAGCTCTTCCGGGGTTAAAAAAAAGAGCCACTGCGAAAGTTCATAGCCTTTGGGGACAAATTGGTTTGAAAAATTAGAAGCAATGATTCCCACCCCCACGGGGTCCAAACTCATTAAAACATTTTGAAGCTCACAAAACCTGCGATCTGTAATAAAATCTAATTTTACGGCGCTCACAGATTCTTGCTTGTTATAGGCATTTAAAAATTTTTTATGGAAATTTTCCTTTGGAATAATGTTGAGCATGTCTTTCGACAGGCATGCCATGACAAAGGCTTTGGCTTGCCACTTTTTTTGAGAATTGGAAACTTCCATGAGAAGACTGGATTCGATTCTGGAATCGCCAATGGGTTGAGACGTTTCAACATGGACCGTATCTGGCAATTCAATTTTTAACAGATCACACACGATATTAAAATTTTTAAGATCGTAAAATTTTTGTTCAGGTGAAAGTTCTTCAGAGGCAACATCACGCCAAGCTTTATGCTGAAAGGTTTGTGGCGGTAAATTTTTGAGATCGATTAGATCAAAATCCAATTCCAGCGCCTGGCAAAGCTCTTTTGTAAATAAATGAATATTAAATCCATAGGGTACCTGCATGCTTTCTTTGGGGGTATCAATACGGCACCTTCCCCCTACTTGGTCTTGTGCTTCGCATAACACAACCGTATAACCCCGACGGGCACACAGATGCGCCATTAAAAGACCGCTTAAGCCCCCGCCAATAATTGCAACGTCATAAATTTTGTTCATCTATACATATTAACAAGCGCCACGGATCTGTGCTATGCTTTTTTTCATAAAAATGACGCAAAAGTATCGCATTGCAATTGGGTTGGTGCTTTTCTTTTTGTGCTGCCCCAGCTTCGCACAAAAAAATACATCTTATCTTAAAAGTTACGTCACAGATGCTGATGATATTTATTTTTCGCCCCTCACGTGGGATCGGACAGACATTTTAAAATCCATCGGCGTCATCTCTTTAACTGCGGGGCTCTATTTTCAAGATCAAAAAATTTTTAATTTTGTGAAAAAAACACAATCTCCTTGGCGCACAAAGCTTTCAAACTTTTCCGATAATTTTGGAGATGCCATCTGGGTTGTCCCCTCGGTGGCCAGCCTGTATGTCTTTGGAAGTTTATTTGATGATTCCAAACTCAAAACGCTGTCTTTAAATACGCTAAAAAGCTTATTTTTTTCTGGCATAACCACCCATATGGTGCGCTACAGTGTGCATCGAAAACGCCCCAAGCCCAATGTTTCATACGCCGATTGGGAAGGCCCCGATTTTACCTACCATTCCCATCTTTCTTTCCCATCGGGACATTCAACGGTAGCCTGGACCTTAGCCACCAATGTTGCGCAAGTTTATCGTCAAAGTCCTTGGGTTCCCTATGCCACCTATACGTTAGCGAGCCTCACGTCTTTTTCACGCATTGATCATGGACACCACTGGCCCTCTGATGTTTTAGCCGGAGCTTGGGTGGGACATTTTATTTCTAAAAAAATTCATGGATTCAGCATTCGTCCTTCGGCTTCCGCTCAATTTCGCGGCATGACAATTTCGATGAAATTTTAAGCGATTCTATTGACAGCTTATTTTAAAATACCTATATTGTGCGCATGACAGACCAACCAACAACAATTGATTTTTCAACATTTATTTTTTCGCTGGGTTCTTCTGCGCTCATTTACCTGGGCGCGACCCCAAACCCGCAAACACAAAAAATGGAAAAAAACCTGGATGCCGCCCGACAAAACATTGAAATTTTGGATCTTTTAAAAGAAAAAACAAAAGGGAACCTGACAGAAGATGAACAAAAACTCATGGATAATCTTCTCCATTCTCTTCGCATGAATTATGTCGAGGCTAAAAACAAGGAAGAAACAAAAAAATGAAAAAATATATCATTATTGGATTTGTCTTCATTTTAGGGGCTGCCGCCTCTTTTGCCTATCTTTATCAAAAACAGGATTTAAACCATGTGGGCGCCGATACAAATTCCAAAGTATGGACAGAAAATAGCCCCCTCATTCATCCCAAAGAAGCGACCGATTTAGATATTTTTGCAAAAATTTCTGAACAACTCACGCCAGCCGTCGTCAACATTCATACCACCCAAACAGTTCGTGCCCTTTCACCTTTTCGTGGGTTTGAAGATGATGAATTTTTTAGACGATTTTTTGATGATTTTTTTGGTCAACAAATGCCCAAGAAACGTGAACGTGAACAAAAACAAAAAAACCTAGGATCTGGTTTTGTCATTAGTACAGATGGCTACATTATTACCAATAACCATGTCATCCAAGGAGCTGAAGAAATTAATGTGAAATTCGCTGAAGAGGCCAAAGATGAATACAAAGCCAAAGTCATTGGATCGGATCCCAGAACAGATATTGCCCTTTTAAAAATAGACACCAAAGATAAAAAATTAAAAATTGCGCCCCTGGGAGATTCTGCACAAATTCGTGTGGGCGAATGGGTGGTAGCCATCGGCCATCCGTTTGGCTATGGACATACGGTCACCCACGGCATTGTCAGCGCCAAAGAAAGACTCTTTGGAGAAGGCATTACCCATCCTTATAACGATTACATCCAAACGGATGCTTCCATTAATTTAGGAAATAGCGGCGGCCCGCTCATTAATACAAAAGGAGAAGTCATTGGGATTAATGTCGCAACCGATGCCAGAGCCCAAGGCATTATCGGTTTTGCCATCCCCATTAATGTTGCCAAAGCGCTCATTCCACAATTTGTTGAAAGTGGTCATGCCATCCGCGGTTTTATTGGCATTCAATGGCATGAACTCACTGACGATCTTCGCAAAAACTTAAATCTTAAAAAGGATCAAGAAGGTGTGATTGTTGCAGAAATTATTAAAGGTGAACCTGCCGATCTTTCTGGATTAAAAGTATACGACGTCATCATTGAATTTAATGGAAAATCTGTAAAAAACCCAAGAGAGCTTTTAAAAGAAGTTGCCAAAGCAAAGGTTGGAAAACCTTCCACGGTTAAAATTATTCGAAATGGCAAAGAACTTTCTTTGCAACTCACCCCGATTGAAAGAAAAGATGAAGCAGAAGAACGCAAAAAAGAAAAAGACAAAGAAGACGGCAAAGAGAAAAAAGGGAAAGTTGATCTTGGAATTGAAATTGCAGACTTAAACAAGTATCCCGGCTTCCAAGAAAAGATCGATGTCAATGAAGGCGTTGTGATCGTACAGATCAATAGCGACAGCATTGCCGAAAAAGCAGGATTCGAAAAAGGCGATGTCGTTATTGAAGTCAATCGGCAAAAAATACGAAATACAAAAGACTTCCTGAAAGTGGCAGATGAACTTAAAAAAGGAAAATCCTACTTGTTTCGAGTTTACCGAGATGGCGCATACCAACTGCTCATTGTAAAAATTGAATAGCGTATTAAAATTTAGATCTCCATCAAAACTAAATCTCTTCTTAAACATTGGGGAAAAGCAAAAGAGTGGTTTGCACAAGCTCACTTCTTTCATGATGCCCCTTCAAGCCCCTTGCGATTGGCTGACATTTCAATCTGCCCCTAAAAAAGGTATTTTTATTCAGTTTCAATTTTCAAACAAATTAAACGCCCCGGTTTTTCAAAAACAAAAACCGGGACTGAAACAAAATCTTGTTTATCAGGCAGCACATTTATTTTATCAAAGCATTGGCAAACCACCCAAAATTAAAATTCATGTTCAGAAAGAAATCCCCTTGGGCGGTGGCATGGGGGGCGGAAGCTCCAATGCAGCCACAACACTCTTAGCGTTGAATCATCTTTATCAAAAACCGCTTAAAAAAGAAGCCCTTCTAAAATTAGCCAAACGCTTGGGCTCGGACGTTCCTTTTTTTATCGACCAAAAATCAAAAATTATACACGGCACGGGAGATCAATTTCTTGTAGCACCCAAAATCCCAATCGGATGGATTGTCGTACTCAATCCAAAAGACGTTATTTCAACCGTGAAAGCCTATCAAGCCTGGGATAAATATGCGGTCTCATTGACAAAAAAAAACCAGAATGTTAGAAATGGAACGCTTTTTGAGCAGCCTAAAACTTGGAAAAATGACTTTGAAAAGGTCGTTTTTCCAAAAAAACCAAGGCTTCAAAAAGCAAAAAATATCCTGCTGAAAGAAGGCGCAAGCCTGGCAGGGCTTTCTGGAAGTGGCCCCACATTGTACGGTTTGTTTAGAGACAAAAAATCGGCAATCAAGGCCTTAGAAAATTTTAATCCACAAAAGTGGATTGGTTGGATTACCAAGGAGTATACAAGCCATGGAAATTACAGAAGTTAAAGTCTTCCCCGTAGGTGAAGATAAATTAAAAGCTTATGTTACCATCACCCTCGACAATTGTTTTGTGGTTCGAGACCTGAAGGTCATTAAAGGCAAAAATGGTTTATTTGTAGCCATGCCCAGTAAAAAACTAAAAAATGGCACCTTTAAAGACATTGCACACCCCCTCAATAATGAAACACGCGATCTCATTGAATCTAAAGTTTTAACCCAATATAAAGATACAACCGGGGATACAACAGAAATTAAGTCAAAAAATCCTGAAGGAGAAGAAAGTCCGGAAGAAGAATTGTAATTTATTGGGGCGTCGACAAGTGGTAAGTCACATGATTTTGGTTCATGTATACGTAGGTTCGAATCCTACCGCCCCAGCCACAAGAAAACACCATGCAACGACAACTTAAAATATTTTCTGGAAATTCAAATCTTGAGCTGGCCCAAGATATTTCACAAACGCTTGAAGTGCCTTTGGGAAGCAGTGAAATTAAACGTTTTAGCGATGGTGAAGTCTCTGTTCAAATTAAAGAATCTGTTCGGGGGCACGATATTTATGTCATTCAATCTACCTGTCATCCCGTAAACGATAATCTTTTAGAGCTTTTAATCATGATCGACGCCCTAAAACGCGCATCGGCCCATAGCATTACTGCCGTTATTCCTTACTACGGATACGCAAGACAAGATCGAAAAGTACAACCCCGAACCCCCATCTCTGCAAAATTGGTTGCCGATCTTTTAGAAGCCAGCGGCGCCAATCGTGTGATTAGTATGGACTTACATGCCGGCCAAATTCAGGGATTTTTCAATATTCCTTTCGACCACCTGTATGCATCCCCCACAATGGTAAAATATCTCAAAGAAGAAGTCGGTGAAGGAGAAAACCTGGTGATTGTTTCTCCAGATGCGGGGGGAACAGAGCTTGCCAGAGCCTATGCCAAACGCCTGCATGCAGGCTTAGCGATTGTGGACAAAAGACGCTTGGCACCCAATCAAGCCAAAGCCGTAAACCTGATTGGCGATGTCAAAGGCAAAACTGCAATTATTGTAGATGATTTAATCGATACCGCAGGCACGCTTAAAGAAAGTGCGGATCTTATTTTAGGGCATGGGGCTTTAGGCATTTATGCCTGTGCCACACATGCTGTTTTTTCTGGCCCAGCCTATGAACGCATTACAAAAGCAGGCTTTAAAAAAATAATTGTCAGCAATTCCATTCCACTTAAAAAAGAATTCCAAACGCTTAAAAATTTGAAAGTTTTATCTGTGGCTTCACTTTTATCGGAAGCCATTAAACGTGTACACAATAATGAATCTGTTAGTGATTTATTTAATTGAGCCGTCATCCTGAGCGAAGCGAAGGATCTCGTAAATCAAAAAAGAGATTCTTCGGTCCTTCGGACCTCAGAATGACAAAGGAGAGAACATGACAACACAACAAAATGATCTTTCAGTTACAGTAAGACCTGAAACTGGAAAAGGTGGAAATCGAAAATTAAGACAAACGGGACTGATCCCAGGCGTTATCTATGGGAAGAAAAAAGAAAATATCAATGTAAGCTTTAACCCCGTGCTTTTACGTCGTGCGCTTGTAAAAGGGGGCGGCCAGAACGCTCTCATTCAATTGGTTGAAGAAAATTCAAAATCATTTGGGAAAAAAACTGTCATGGTTAAAGACATTCAGCGAGATCCCATTACGACCTATTATCTTCATGCAGATTTCTATGAATTAGATCTCACACAGAAAGTCACTGTTGAAGTTGCGCTCCACTTTGTTGGAAAAGCAGAAGGCTTGAAAAAAGGCGCCATTGTCCAACCTGTTATTCGTGAAGTTGAAGTTCGTTGTTTACCCAATAAAATTCCAACGCATATTGAAGTAGACGTTTCTGCATTAGATGTTGGCGATGCACTGCACCTAGAAGATATCCCAAAATCACCAGACTATGAAGTTCTGTTTGAACAAAATGATACAATCGTAACCGTCAATATTCCAAAAGAAGAAGTCGCACCTACTCCGCAAGCAGCACCTGCTGAAGGCGAAGCTGCAGCTGAACCGGAAGTTCAAGGCAAAGGCAAAGAAGCAAAACCTGCTGAAGGTGCCCCAGCCAAAGCCGAAGCAAAACCTGGAGACGCCAAAAAAGCTGCCCCTGATAAGAAAGAAGGGAAATAACTCCCCTTGATTCTGGTTTGTGGACTGGGAAATCCGGGCCCCCGTTACGAAACAACTCGGCATAATATTGGTTTTTTAGCCGCGGACTTTTTTGCTGAAAATCAAAAAATTGAATTTTCAAAAGAAAAGTTTCAGGCTCTTTATGCTGCCGCTTCTTTTGGAGATAAAAAAATTCTCGTTGCAAAACCACAAGCCTATATGAATCTCAGTGGTCAGGCGATCCGAAAACTTGCAGACTTTTATAAAATATCACCTCAAAACATCATTGTATTCCATGACGATATTGAGCTCCCCTTTCAAGAAGTTCGTATGAAACACAGTGGCGGACATGCAGGACATAATGGCATTAAGTCCCTGATAGAACACTTGAATACGGACCAGTTTCATCGCATTCGTATGGGCGTGGGAAGACCTCAAAATGAACAAGATGTATCAGACTATGTTTTAAGCCCTTTTACAGAAGAAGAGCTGAAAAACCTTCCTCCCATTTTAGAAACAGCTTGCACAATGCTCGAAAAAACGCTTGCTGAGCTCAACTAGGGCATGTTATACCCCTACCTATTATTAACTTCTTGCTCCTGGACGCAGAAATCCGCTAGGGGCTATAACCGAAAGGAGTGTCAATGAACACCTACGAAACTGTCTTAATTGCTTCTTCAAAACTTGCAGATAATAGCGTTTTAGATCTTCAAAAAAAGATCGAAACAGTCTTAAACAAACATCAAGGCAAAATCACGCAATGGGACGATTGGGGAAACCGAAAACTAAGTTATAAAATTAAAAAAGAAAATACAGGACATTATGTCTGTATGAATTATACGGCCAGTCCAACCGTTATCCGAGAGCTGGAACAATCTCTCAAATTTAATGATGATATTTTAAAATACTTAACCATTCGCCTGAAGGGAGAAAAACAATGAGCACCTTTACACGTAAAAAAAGAGGATGCCGTTTTTGTGCGGACTCTGAAATAAAACTAGATTATAAAGATCGACAACTTTTAGAAATGTTTGTTTCCGAGCATGCCAGGATTGTACCAAGTCGCATTTCTGGAAACTGCGCCTTTCATCAAAGAGCTGTCACAACCGCTGTAAAACGTGCCAGACAAATTTCAATTTTACCGTATGCCCTTCATCAATTATGATTTTACACCTTCTGTTCTTACCTTTCCTTTCTGTCTTTCTTTTTGAAAGTCAGATTCTTTTCTTATTTTCCGCCATTCCTTTAATGGTTGCCTATTTTCGATTTGGAATGGCGTGGGGAAGTTTGGTTTTTGTAAGTGCCATTGCCATCCACTTTTTGTTGGGCCAGGCCCTGGAACTTTGGCTCTTTATTGTGTGTGGGCCATTTACAGCTGTATCCTTTTTTATTTTCTGTAAACGCAATTGGCGCATTGAAAAAACATTCTTGGCAACACTCTTAAGCCTGGTTACAGGGTATGCGGGAGCAGTTACGGTTTTGTCCCACGGCCACCCTTACCAATATCTTCATGAAAAAGGTGTTATTTTCTTACAAAGCTTACCTCAAAAATTTGAAGCCATCACAATTGCTGGCTTTCAAGCCGAAGAATGGAAAACTTATTTGTCTCACTTAGCCGAAATAGCATCTCCGACAATGCATACATTCTTACAAGAACAGTTTTTAGGATATGCCCTTTCAGCTCTGATTTTAATGCTTTGGATGTCTACTTTAATTTTAGGGTTTGCAGGCATTTCCCCTTTGCATCAAAAACTTACAAAATGGAAACTAAAAGATGAATGGGTGTGGATTTTTATTGGCGTATTTTTCTTCAGTCTTGTCCCTGTACAATATATTACCCCGTTTTCTAAAAATGTTTTCCACGTCTTTTTGGTTTTATATTTTTTGCAAGGCGTGGCAATTGCGGCTCACACCCTTACCACTCGAAAATTTTCAAAATTTGGACGATTTCTTACATACACGCTTCTTTTTTCATTCCCTCTATTATGTGTCAGTGTCGGATTTTTTGATATGTGGGCTGATTTTAGAAGCAAGATGAATAATCATAAAAAAAATAAAAAAGGAGATTTACGATGAAGGTTATTTTAAAAGAAGAGGTCATTAGTTTAGGAAAGCCTGGGGAAATTATTAATGTCACAGATGGCTATGCCAGAAATTATTTATTTCCAAAGAAAAAAGCCATGCCTGCTACCCAAGGCAATCTGAAAAACTTAGACCAATTCAAAAAAACATTGCTGAAAAAACATGAAAATCAACAAGCTTTGGCACAAGACCTGGCTCAAAAGCTCGCTGGCGTCACCTGTGTCATTCAACGCAAAGTTGGAGAAAAAGATAAGCTATTTGGATCTGTAACTTCCAACGACATCTATGCTGCACTGAAAGACAAGGGATATGAAATTGATAAACGTGGCATTCTCCTTCACGAACCCATTCGAGAATTGGGAGAACACGAAGTTGAAATTCGACTTTCAACAGAGGTGTCTACAAAAATCAAGGTGAGCATACAAGCAGAAGCATAAACTTAAGATGACATCCCCCGACCCACACAAGGTTCCACCCCAAAATATCGAAGCCGAACAATCGATTTTAGGAGGCGTGTTACTTGAAAATGATGCCCTGTACCGTGCGTTAGAAACGGTTTCTGAAGAAGACTTTTACAAACCTTCCCATCAAAAAATTTTCTCTTCTCTGGTTTCGCTTTCAGAACGGGGAGAGCCAGCAGATCTAGTCACACTGACGCAAGAACTTAAAAAGAAAGGCCACTTGGACCAAGTTGGAGGTTCCAGTTACCTTGCCTCCATGATCAATCAAGTCCCCACCGCAGCAAATATTTCCCATTATGCAAAAATTGTTCGCGAAAAAGCGGTCTTGCGACAATTGATATCCGTTTCTTCAGAAATTATCAGCAAAGGCTATCAAGACACAGCAGATTTAGACACTTTTTTAGACCACGCTGAAAAAGCTATTTTTGATATTTCGAACAAACGTTTTCAAAAAGGATTTGAACCCATTCGAGAAATTGTTAAAGCGAGTTTTAAAACCATTGAATATTTATCGGAGAAAAAAGAAAGCATCACGGGTGTTCCTTCTGGGTTTTCAGATTTGGATCGCCTCACATCTGGATTCCAACCTTCAGATTTAATTATTATTGCCGCACGCCCTTCCATGGGAAAAACATCGCTGGCATTAAACATGGCGCAATATGCTTCCGTTTATAAAAAAGTACCCATTGTCATCTTTTCTTTGGAAATGTCTAAAGAACAATTGGTCACAAGAATGCTGACCTCTTTGGCAAAAGTGGATGCCTTCAAACTTCGCATTGGACGCCTCCAAGATAACGATTGGCCAAAGCTGACCAAAGCGGCAGGCCAACTTTCTGAAGCGCCCATTTTTATTGATGACTCTCCCACGCTTTCTGTCTTAGAGGTGCGCGCCAAGTGCCGAAGACTAAAGGTCGAACACAATATTGGAATGATTATGATTGATTACTTGCAGCTCATGCGCGGAAATACACATTCTGAATCCAGAGAAAAAGAAGTTTCGGAAATTTCGCGTGGACTGAAAGCGCTTGCCAAAGAACTGAGTGTCCCGGTTGTTGCGCTGGCCCAGTTAAACCGCGCCCTTGAAAATAGAAACGACAAACGCCCTCTCATGGCTGATCTTCGCGAGAGTGGCGCTTTGGAACAAGATGCAGACTTGATTGGATTTATCTATCGAGACGAAGTGTACAATAAAGAAAGCGATTGGAAGGGAACCGCAGAATTTATCTTATCCAAACAAAGAAGCGGCCCCACAGGGGTTGTGCGACTTGCCTTTTTACAACAACATACGTCTTTTGAGAACTTAGCCCCTCAAGAAATGCCAATGCCTGAAGCATAGCCCTTATTTGACTTCGATAGAACCCCCCGTATAATTAGAGTTATTGAATCCTAAAAAGTGGAACGTTCATGGTTAAGAATTCATTAAACTTTTATTGGTCTTTTATTTTTATTCTTCCCCTCATTTTAACAAATTGTGGTGGTGGGGGCGGTGGAGGTGGGAGCACTGCTTCGAGCAAGAGTAATGAGATTTCCATTTCTTCCGAAAACACCGACACCTCTGATTCCGAAGAGGAATCCTCTAGCATAGAAGCCGGCGAGGCAGCCAAATTAACGTTAGATGGAGCGCCCTATGATATCGAAGCTGACCGATGCCAAGGGCCTTATTCTGTCTACACCAGAGATATTAACGAAAACGATTCTTCCGTATCCAAAGACACAGAGGTACACCTAGAAGGGGGCACACATGTTCATTTTTATGAAGACGCCACATGTAACGGTGAAATTATTACTTCCGTTACCGTCCTCACAGGAGAACGAACAGCCAGATTTTATTTAAAAAGTTCTGTCTCAGAAGCGGCTCTCATTGAAGCTTCTGCCCAAGATTTTCAAGGAAAAATACTTTCTTTATATGTTGCCGACCAAAGTTCAAGCAGCGTTTCCAGTCAAGACGGACCTTCCAAATTATTGCTTTTAGTCGTGTCTCCTCTGCGTGTGGGGGCTTGTTCCACTCCCGTATTATTTTTTGAAGATAGCAGTGGAAATAGTGTCATTACCGACCCCCTCAGAGCTTCTTTTGATTTCAAAGATGCAAATGGTGGAGAAATTTATTCAGATCCCAACTGCCGAGTCGAAAAAAGTGAAGGCTTCGATATCGAAAAAGGACAAAAGTCCTATCAATTCTTTTTTAAAGGCACACAGCTTGGAGAAGTTTCAATTGGAATCAGTATTCCGGGACTTGTAGCCTTTGTCCCAAATTTTGAGGCTACCATCCTCCCCAATAAACCCTCTCGAGTCCAGCTCACCTGTCCAGATACCACAACGGCGGGAGCTTGTACGCCCTGTCATCTTCAAACCGTTGATGACAACGATCATGTTTCTTTGGCATTGGAAGATATTCAAGCAGAGCTTTTATTTTTAACAGACACAAGCGGCGATGCTGCTTTTTATTCAGATTTGGGATGTACTACAAAAATCTCAAATGCCTCTATCCAAAAAGATCAAAGTACAGTTCCTATTTTTTTGAAAGATACCCGGTCTGAAACTTTAAGATTAATGGCGAAAGATCTATCTAACAAATTAAGCCCATCGGATTTTTCCATAGAAATATCCCCCACCGAAGCTCAAAATATGGTCATTGAAGGATCTTCTAGCTCTCTCGAAGCAAATGCTTGTAGCAGTGCCTATACCGTAAAAATTGTAGATGCACATGGAAACCCGACAGCAGACTCAAATATTCATCTTTCACAAAACGAAAATGAAATCTCTTTTTATGAAGATGCGAATTGTGAAAATAAACTTTCTGATTTTGATCTTTCTAAAAATGATGCCTCCAAAGAATTTTTTATGAAGTCCAAAAAGGCGGGTTCTTTCTTTATTTCAGGTGGCTCTTCCGGAATTTCTTCTAAAACAATTTCTTCTATTACAGTTCAGGCGGGGGCCATCCATGAACTTTTACTCTCAGGGGATTCTGTGATTCGCGCAGCAGAGTGTTACAAGTATACCTTAACTGCAAAAGATTTTTATGGGAATTCCGTTGGATTTGATGGAAATTCTCTCATCGATCTTTCTGGGGGAGGAAAAGGGATATTGTATTCAGACGCATGCGAAAGCAAAACGTCTGAACTTTCTATCGATGCTCCCAAAGGAAGCATATCCTTTTATTTTCAAGGAAGAGCCGTAGAAGAAATAAAGCTCAAAGCAAGTATTCAAGGATCGAAAATTGAAAAAACACACACGGTGAATGTTGTTCCAGGAAAACCCTCCAGACTCATTCTTACATTTGAAAATAAAAACCAAATTTTTGGCCTAAACCAATGCGTAAAAGCCGAAGCGCAGCTTCAAGATCGCTATGAAAATACAGCTCGTTTTGATGCCGTCCAAAATATTTTGTTTTGGAGAAATTGGCCGCACTTAACCTTATTTAGCGATTCAGAATGTATGCAGGCACTTGAAAAAAACGGTGACTTTTTAAAATCTCAGATTTTGGAAAAACTGGTTTTTTATATGAAAGATTCTTCACTAAAAACAAAGAGCTTACAGGCTCGAGCTGAAAACATGGTCTCTTCAACGTATGTGATTCAAACCCGCCCCTTGCCGCTGATATTAAGTGCTGGCTATGAACATACCTGTGCCGTCATTGGAGATGCATTAAAATGTTGGGGACGGAATGAAAGTGGGCAATTGGAAAATATCACCCAAGGCGTATTAAACGTTTCTTCGGGAAGTAGCCACACCTGTGCCATGACTGCCGATACAGACACAAACAAGTTAAAATGTTGGGGAAATGGTACAGAAGGACAAATTGGAATCGGACTTAGTGGAGAAGCGTGGGAAAAAATTTCTCTACCAC
>MGRI01000091.1:0-2971 GCA_001798105.1 Deltaproteobacteria bacterium RIFCSPHIGHO2_02_FULL_40_11 | reverse complement strand
GTTTTTGCTGCTTCAGCGGGCTATAATCATACCTGTGCCATTATCGGAGAGATTCGATCCCTTTGGTGCTGGGGAAAAAATGTTTCTGAAAGATTAGGAACACGTGACAAAAATGAAATCGTTACACGTCCCAGTCCAGTAGATAACGTAGGCTCTCCTGTTTTAGCCGTTTCTGCGGGAGGCTCTTATACCTGTGCCATTGCGGGAGAAAAACGTGAATTAAAATGCTGGGGGTTTAATGGTAACGGCCAACTTGGAAATGGAAATACGACGGATCAAACTACCCCACTAACAGTACAAGAAAATGTACACTCTGTTTCAGCTGGGAATGGAAGCCATACCTGTGCCATTGTAGGGGATCAAAGAGAATTAAAATGTTGGGGATCAAATCTAAAAGGCCAATTGGGAGATAATTCAACCAAAAGTAGCCTTCTCCCCATAACAGTTTTGGAATCTGGTGTTTTCGCTGTCTCCGTTGGAAGTCACCACAGCTGTGCCATTGTCGGAGATCATAAGGAATTAAAATGCTGGGGATGGAATGCAAACGGACAATTGGGAGAGGGTTCAACTACAGACAGCCTTCTTCCCATAACGGTTTTGAAATCTGGTGTTTCGGCAGTGGCTCTGGGAAATAATCACACCTGCGCAATCCATAACGATAAAATAACATGTTGGGGCGCCAATAATGGTGGGCAAACCCAGCTTGAAGATTAAAAATAACTTTACTATATTCATTCCTTGTGAAGTTTCTAAAGCTTGATACCTCTCTTCCACCTGAAGAACTCTTTATCCCCTTTTCAGATTTACCACACAGTTTCTTTTTAGATAGCGCAGAAAATTTTGGGTTTTCATTTTGGGGGGCTTTCCCTTATAAAATTTTATCTGTTCTAGAAGAGATTGAACTTGAGCTTAAAGTATTTCAAAAAAAAATGGGGCCTGTTCCCGATGCCTTGAAATCCGTCCCCTTTTTAGGCGGGGCTGTAGGCTTTATTTCTTACGAAGCCGCGAAACAATGGATGCCCCATTATTTTCCAAAGAAAAAAGAACCGTTTTCAATGCCTGATATTTTATTTGGCATGTACGATTGTTTTTTTGCGTATGATCATGCGCGACAGGAAGCGTATGCCATAAATTGTGGGATTTTGCCTGACAGTGATCAACGTTTTTTTAAACTTGTAGAATATTGCATGAGCAACAGAGGGCAAGATATGGGGCTGCAGAATCGTCCCGCAGGCGCGTTTGGCTCGGTCGCGCAGCGCAAACGCGCCGAGGGCCGAAGGTCGCGGCCCGCCGCTGGAGCGGGCCGACGACCGGTTCTGAAGACCCATATCTTGCCCTCTGTTGCTCATTCCAACATGCCCTACAAGGCTTACAAAGCTATGCTCCTGAAAGCCAAAGACCATCTGGAAAAAGGCGATATTTATCAGGTCAACTTGTCGCAATGCTTAATGGCACAACAAACAAAACCTGCTTACGAAATTTATCAAGCCCTTCGCTTGGCTAATCCTGGTAACCATGCGGCCTATTTAAACCTGGGGGAGCAACAGATCTTAAGCACCTCTCCTGAGCGCTTTTTAAAAGTAACGCTTGATGGCACCCTTCAAACTGAACCCATTAAAGGCACCTGCCCCAGAGGAAAAACGAAAACTGAAGATGCGCATCTAAAACAAGACCTTTTGAAAAGTGAAAAAAACGATTCGGAACTCATGATGATTGTAGATCTGATGCGAAACGATCTTGGAAAAATTTGTGAATACGGATCTGTTACTGTCCCTGTTTTAAAAGAAATACGAACCTATGCCTCTGTTCATCATTTGGTTTCTACCATCCAAGGAAAATTAAAAACAAAAAAATTTTCAGACATCATCCATGCAACGTTTCCAGGAGGCTCCATTACAGGCGCGCCCAAACTTCGAAGCATGCAAATCATTGAAGCCTTAGAACCCCATAACCGTGGCATTTATACAGGCTCCCTTGGTTACATGGATTATCGTGGACAAATCGATCTAAATATTGCTATTCGTACAGTGATGTGCCAATCGCAAAAAATTTACGTTCCATTGGGTGGCGGCATCGTTATTGATTCACATCCTAAAGAAGAGTTTCAAGAAACCCTTTTTAAAGGACAAAAAATTTTAGAAGTACTTTGCGGTAAATGAAGTCTAAAATCCCGGAGCGTAAACATGGGAAATGAACTATTTCGTAAAGTCATCGAGCTGAGTGGTTTACCCAAAGAAGTCATCACAAAAGAATTAAATGACATTTTAAAAGAAATGAAGATTGAACCTTCTCAAGTTACTGAGCCAGAGCTTCGATCTGCTCTTGCGCGTTATTTGAGAAATACGATAGATCGCTATTCTACGTAAGGCTTTTTAATCTTAATATTTAAGGTATTAATTTTTTTGCGAAGAGTGTTGCGATTAATGCCTAGCATCGAGGCAGCGCGAACTTGATTGCCACGCGTTTTCTTTAAAACAAGCTGAATTAAAGGACGTTCAACACGCTCAAGCACCACAGGATATAAATCGTTTACATCGTAGCCTTGAATTTGTTCAATAAAAGATTCCAATTTTTGATGAACAAGCTCCTCTAAAGGTAAATCTTTCAGTGGCGCTCTTTGCTCCGCACTTGTCACGTTCGTATCAGTCATATTTAAAATCCTCCTTGCTAATTTTGAAGGCATATTAGCACAGCACAATAGGAGATCAAGCATTAAAATTGACAAGCCCAAACGAATTCAGATACTCTAAATTTAATGCGGACAATGAGCCTAAAACTGGCCAGAGGGAGTTTTTTACCTTTTTTGATGTTTTTTATGGTAAGTTGCGCAACCTCGCGAAATCACATTGAAAATTCAGATATTGAGACGGGCGGTTCCCGGCCTAAAGTTGAACTTTTAGCCGAAAACTTAGATGAACCCTCCTCCTCACATCCGACATTTAATATCCCCATTGTGGTAAATGAGGCGGTA
>MGRI01000090.1:18660-21113 GCA_001798105.1 Deltaproteobacteria bacterium RIFCSPHIGHO2_02_FULL_40_11 | reverse complement strand
CTTCCTTGAGATAGTCAGCCACATTTTCAACACGTTCTGCTGCAATTTCTGAAATATGAACTAGGCCTTCTTTGCCGGGTAAAATTTCAACAAAAGCACCAAAATCCATCAGCTTAATGACTTTTCCTTTATAAACTTTTCCAACTTCAGGATCAGTGACGATGTCTGTAACGATTTGGATCGCTTGCTGCAAAGCTTCCCCATTGGCAGAGGCAATATTAATGACGCCATCATCGTTAATATCCATTTTGACCCCTGTTTTTTCAATAATGCCTCGGATCACTTTTCCACCCGTGCCAATGACGTCTCGAATTTTTTCTTTATCGATGGTCATTTGATGAATACGGGGTGCATAAGGTGAAATATCTTCCCTGTTTTGAGAAAGCGCTTCTTTCATTTTTTCTAAAATATGAAGCCTTCCCACTTTGGCTTGATGCAGAGCTTTTTCCATAATGTCTTGAGACAGCCCTTCAATTTTAATATCCATCTGAAGTGCCGTAACGCCCTCTTGCGTGCCGCATACTTTAAAGTCCATGTCTCCAAAACCATCTTCATCACCTAAAATATCTGAAAGAATCGCAATATCTTTTCCTTCTTTAATAAGTCCCATGGCAATGCCTGCAACAGGCGCCTTCACTGGAACACCCGCATCCATCATGGCCAAAGTCCCGCCACACACAGAAGCCATAGAAGAAGATCCATTTGATTCTAAAATTTCACTGACCACACGGATGGTATAGGGAAATTGTTCTACATTTGGTAAAATGGCAGTCAATGCACGCTGTGCCAATGCACCATGCCCGATTTCACGTCTTCCAGGACCCCGCATAAAACCGGTCTCTCCTACAGAAAAGGGTGGAAAATTATAATGCAACATAAAGGCTTCCGACGTTTCACCTTCTAAAGCATCCACACGTTGCGCATCTTCTCCCGTTCCCAAGGTTACGACAGCCAATGCTTGCGTTTCACCCCGTGTAAACAATGCTGAACCATGGGCCCTGGGTAAAAGGCCTACTTCACAGGTAATATTTCGAATGTCGCCATATCCTCTTTGATCAATACGTTTCTTTTCTTTAAGCGTATAGCTTCTTGCATATTTCTCTTTCACTTGATCAAAAAAATCGGCATATTCTGCTTTTTTCACTGCTTTTTCTTCTGGTGTTAATTTTCCCAATAAGGATTCCAAAACAGATTTTTTAGCTTGTGAAATTGCATCATATCGAGCCTGTTTTTCGCGGATATGCATACACTCTCGAAGTTTGGGAAGCGCTGCCGTTGAAACAGCATTCTTAGCTTCTAAATCTTCTTCTTTGGGTGTAAAACTGGCTTTTGGTTTTCCATATTCTTTACGAAGCTTTTCTTGAAATTCAATAATGGGCTGCATTTCCTTATGTGCAAATAAGATTGCACCTAAAACGTCCTCTTCTGGAACAACTTTGGCGCCCCCTTCAACCATCGCAATGGCTGTTTTGGTACCGCTTACCAAAAGTTCAATGTCACTTTGTGTTTGTTGTTCAGGCGTTGGATTTAAAACATATTCTCCATTAATTCTTCCAACACGCACTGCCGCAACAGGCCCTGAAAAGGGGATATCTGAAATTTCAAGCGCAATGGATGCACCAATTTGAGCCAAAATATCAGGTTCATTTTCGGTATCCACAGATAAGGTCGTTGCCACAATATGCACATCGTTTAAAAATCCATCCGGAAAAAGCGGCCTCAGCGGACGGTCAATGAGTCTTGCCGTTAAGGTTGCACGACTCGAAGGACGTGTTTCTCTTTTAAAAAATCCGCCTGGGATTCTACCTGCTGCATAAAATTTTTCTTGATAATCCACGGTTAAGGGAAAAAAGCTTTGCCCTTCTCTGGGTTCCTTTGACATAACAGCTGTTACTAAAACTGCTGTATCTCCACTTCGGATCACAACCGATCCATTGGCTTGTTTCGCAAATTTTCCAATTTCTACGGATAGCGATTTGTTCGCAAATTTACATTCCACTGTAATTCTCCTTTACGTTTAGTTTCATAAATTTTGGTTTATTTTGTTTGAACTGATTCAAAATTACTTACGAATGCCAAGCTCTAAAATAACTTTTTGATATCTTTCACGATCTTGTCTTTGTAAGTAATCCAAAAGCTTTCGCCGTTGGCTCACAAGCTTTAAAAGCCCATACCGAGAATGATAATCTTTGGCATGCGTTTTAAAGTGTTCCGTGAGGCTGGAAATTCGACCTGATAAAACACCCACTTGGACTTCAGGAGATCCTGTGTCCGATTTACCGCGTTGCATTTTTTGAATCATGCTTTGTTTTTCTTCTTGTCGAAATGGCATCCTTTATTTTCCTCTCTTTTTTTCTTTCTTAATTGTTCAGTCTTTTAGCATACTTAACTAAAACTTGTAAAGAAGTTTATAAAGTGCCCCATCGTCTCAGATGAATTCATGCGCTTCATGG
>MGRI01000090.1:17700-18648 GCA_001798105.1 Deltaproteobacteria bacterium RIFCSPHIGHO2_02_FULL_40_11 | reverse complement strand
TTCGGCACGGCGCCACGCTCCGCTTTACTTCCGCGCATTTAATTCATCTGAGACGACGGGGCACTGGGTTATAAAAAGACTCTTAATAGTTTAAACGCTTGTCTGCCAATATCAGGGCTCACCAAGGCCAAGGGTTTTTGATGATCATCTAAAAAAACCCCCATCGGCACCTCTCGTAAATCAGGCTTGGCGGAAACTTCATAAAATTTTGGAATATACCCATTTCGAATCTTTTTGGATAAAAGGGTTGGAATCACCTGAAATGGAAACGTTTTTAAAACATCGTCTAAAGATTTCCAGGCCGCTCCTTGTGTAAAAGCTTCTGGGGTCAAGGCTTCAAACGACAAAGCATCTTCAATTTTAAAAGCTCCAGTTTGGGTTCGTATTAAGCTTTTTAAACTTGCTCCTGTCCCCAACATTTTCCCCAAATCGTGGCAAAGGGTTCGCACATAGACTCCTTTTGAACAATGCACACGAAATGAAACTTCTAATTTTTTTTCAATTCCTTTGAATTCAAATGTATAAATTTGAACTTGCCTCGATTTTCGTTCAACCACTTCATTTCGCCTGGCCAGTTTATACAGGGGCGTTCCGTTGTATTTAATCGCAGAAAACATCGGTGGAACTTGTTCAATGGTTCCTGTTAATTTTTCCATGGCCTCACAAATGGCCTTCTCATTCACTTGAACATTTTCTTCTTGATGAATGATCTTCCCTGTAAGGTCATGCGTATCTGTCTCCGTGCCAAGTACAAATTTCCCTTCATACACCTTATCTGAGTTTAAAATATACCCTGCCAGCTTTGTGGCATCATTGATACAAATGGGCAAAACACCTGTTGCCATAGGGTCCAACGTCCCCCCATGTCCAACTTTTTTAAAACGAAACTTTTTTTTGATGCGCCCGACAAAATAGGAAGAGGTGTGGCCTTCGTTTTTATTCAGAACA
>MGRI01000090.1:3329-17646 GCA_001798105.1 Deltaproteobacteria bacterium RIFCSPHIGHO2_02_FULL_40_11 | reverse complement strand
GCACGTTTGTGGCCACCGCCTTTAAATTTCATGCAAATTTTTGAAACATCCACGCGATCTGTTTTGGAGCGAAGACTGACCTTTATTTTTCCATCTTTGAGTTCTTTAAAAAGCGCGGCGACCTCTACCCCTATGACAGACCTTGGATAATTAATAAACTCCTCTGTCATCTCAAAGGTTGTATGTGTTTCTTGTAGGTCTTTTTGAAAGATTTGAGACCAGCTATATCTGCGATCTTTAGACAATTGTAAGCGATCTAAAACGCGCCCCAAAAGACGAATGGCCTCAAAAGGTTGGCTTTCAAATAAATTTTGAGAGACTTCCGAAGGATCTACCCCTGTTTTAACCATTTGAGAAGCCAGGTCTAACGTATGCGCACTGGTATTTGAATAACGAAAAGAACCCGTGTCGGTTACCAAAGTACAATAAATATTGGTTGCAATCTCTCGGGTCAGCTGACATCCCAATGCACTTAAAACTTTCCAAACCACCTCTCCAGAACTAGCCGCCTCCGGCAAAACATAATTGATTGTTCCATAACGATCATTGGTGGCATGATGGTCTAAATTAATGAGTGTTTTGTAATTTTTAAACTTGGAAAACTTATCTCCTAGCCTTACCAATGACCCACAGTCACATGAAATGACCACATCAAACTGATCTTTTGAAGTCAATTCGGTCCGAACATCGTTGGCCTTCGGTAAAAATTTTAAAATTTCAGGGACACCTGTATCGTTAAAATAAGTAACTTTTTTCCCAAGCTGTTCTAATCCCAAGCCCACCGCCAATTGTGAAGCCATTGCATCGCCATCGGGATGGACATGTGAAATCGTTAAAAATGTTTTGGCGTTTTGAATGGCTTGTATCACGTCATTCATTATTCTTTTTCTCTCCTTTTAAAAGTTCGTCAATTCGGTCCGAATAATCTAAAGACGTATCTAAAATAAACTCCACGTGGGGCGTAAAACGAAGCTTTAATTCTCGGCCAATGGTCGATTGAACCATTTTTTTTTCTTCATTTAAAGCTTGGATGGTTTGGCTCTGTTCTTCAGACGAAGACATATTGCTGACATATACTTTGGCCCATTTTAAGTCAGGCGTCATGCTTACTTTTGTAACGGTAATTAAGCCATGAATTCCTGTGGAATGCACACCTCTTTCAATGAGAAGTTGTGAGATAACATTTCGAATCAGCTCAGAAACTTTCTGCTGCCGCCGAGTGGTCATGATAAAACTTGCTCTTTTTCTTCCATCACAAAGGCTTCTAAAATATCGCCTTCTTTAAGATCATTATAGTCTTCAATTGAAAGTCCGCACTCATACCCTTGGGTTACTTCTCTGGCATCGTCTTTAAAGCGCTTCAGAGAAGAAAGTTTCCCACTATAAATTTCAACCGCATCTCTTAAAAGGCGTACACTGGCTTTTCGCGTAATTTTTCCTTCAGTGACAAAACATCCCGCAATGGTTCCCACTTTTGAAACTTTAAAGATTTTTCGAACTTCAACACGGCCAATAATATTTTCTATAATTTCTGGTGCCAAAAGACCTTGCATGGCTTTTTTCAGGTCGTCTTCTACGTCATAAATAACGTTGTATTGTCTAAAATCTACGCCCTGAGATTTAATCAAAACTCTGGCATTGGAATCTGGACGAATGTTAAATCCAATTAAAATTGCATTGGATGCTGAAGCCAAGTTTACATCCGATTCACTGATAGAACCTGCGTTACTGTAAATTACGTTCATTTTTACTTGACTGTTCGACAATTTTTCAATCGTTTCCTTCATGACCTCAACAGAACCTTGAACATCTGCTTTCACGACAAATTTTAGCTCCTGAAGCAGGCCCTCTTTCATTTTCTCATAGAGACTTTCTAAAGAAACTTTTTCTACTGCCTTGGCATCTGCTTGAGCCAGCATTCTTGCTTTTCGAAATTGCACCAAAGCCTCAGCATCTTTTTCATCTTTAAAACAATAAAAAAGTTCTCCTGCAGGTGGCACAGTTTGTAAACCCGAAACTTCTACCGCATAAGAAGGCAAAGCTGTTTGTAGGTTTTTTCCTTTATCGTCCATTAAAAGACGCACTTTCCCCATCGTGGTTCCCACGACCAAAATATCGCCCCGTTTCAATGTCCCCTGCTGCACCAAAACGGTCGCCACGGGCCCTAATCCTTTTGCCACCTTCGCTTCCAAAACAACACCTTGAGCCAATTTCTTTGGACTTGCTTTCAGCTCCAGCATATCTGCTTGAAGTAAAACCATTTCCAAAAGCTCTTTAATTCCCTGTTTCTGCTTTGCAGAAATCGAACAGGTAATCGTTTTTCCGCCCCATTCTTCTGGTAAAAGATCATAATCCGCCAGTTGTTTTTTAACACGTTCAGGATCTGCATTGGGTTTATCTATTTTATTGATGGCAACGACAATGGGAACATTCGCTTCCCTTGCATGGGCAATGGCTTCTTTGGTTTGTGGCATGAGACCATCGTCTGCCGCAACAACCAAAATGACAATATCTGTTGTTTTGGCACCACGTGCGCGCATCGCTGAAAAAGCTTCGTGCCCTGGGGTATCGATAAATGTAATGCGTTTGTCTTTTTCAATGATGACCATTGAAGCCCCGATGTGCTGTGTAATCCCGCCAGCCTCACCGGCTGCAACATCGGTTTGACGAATGGCATCTAATAAAGAGGTTTTTCCATGGTCCACATGCCCCATCACCGTTACAACGGGCGGACGCAGGACCAAATCCTTGGTTTCGATGCTTTCTCGTTTTAAAAATTGATCTTCTGTAACAACCTCACTTTGAACTTCAAACCCATACTCTTGCGCAATTAAGGTTGCTGTTTGGGCATCGATGGCTTGATTCAAGGTTACCATACTTCCCATATCCATCAGTTTTTTAACAATTTCAGAACCTTTCATTTTAAGTTCATTTGCCAAGTCTGAAACTTTGATGGCTTCTGCCATTTTAATAAGACGCTTATGGGCCTTGGGAGTTGTCAGCACGGTCGATTTCATTTTTGATTTATCAACAATTTTTTTCTTTTTTCCTTGATAAATACGCTCTGAACGACTGAATTGATTGATGTCAAATTCTTCCGCTCTACGCTTAATAAAAGCTTTTCGTCTTTTACGTGCCAGTTCTTCTTCTTCTTGAACAGCTTTGGCCTTGGCGCGCGCAAGTTTTTCTTCGTCTGTAATCTCTTCTTCCGTGCCCTTCTTAAAAGTTTTTTCTTTGGAGGCAACAATATTTAATTTGGGTGCAGATGGACGTACCGTTTTTCGAACTTCTTGCTTTTCCTTTTTTTCTTCGGCTTTTTCGAGCGGTGATGACACTTGGGCTTGAGGCTTCAAAGATTCTTGCGGACGAACATCTTCAGATACACTTTCAGACGCTTCTTCAACCACTTCTGAAGATGCCTCAGAAGGCTCGACACGACGTCTTCGAATAATGGTTCTACGAACACGCTTTTCAACCATATCCCCTTTTCGAACTTCGCTCAGCGTAACTTCTTTTTTGATCAGCGCACCCCTTGCTTTTTGCGCTTCTTCTTCAGAAAGGGTCTTTGACTTTGAAGTGACCTTTATCCCCAATTCCTTAAGTTTTGAAATCAGCACCTCGGACGTTAGCCCAAGTTCCTTCTCTAAATCTAAAAGTTTAATGCGCTTGGCCATTTTTATTCCTTAGAAGGCCCCTTTTTTTCCTCAGGTTTTTCTTCGGATGATGCTGTTTTTTCGGTAAGATCCCCGCCTTCGCGGGGATGACGAGCTTCTTCAGAGGCTTCCACAGATGCCTGCGCCAGCTCCTCTCGTCTTGGGTTCACCAACCGATCTGTGGTCAGGCCGTCTGCCACAAGTTTTTGTGCCTGCGCTTTAATTTCTTGCGCTTTTTCGCCTTCATCCAGCCCTGGAACAAGTTTTAAATCTTTAACTTCTGCAACCGCGACATCTTCAAACGTATCGTATCCATTTTGATACAGCCCCATGGCAACCGTATCGTTCACGCTTTCAATAGCCTTCAGACTGACTTTGGCACGTGTGGTTCGTTCTAAAATTTTACTTTCCGTAATAATATCGAGTTTCCAACCTGAAAGCTGCATGGCGAGCCGAACATTTTGGCCTTTTTTCCCAATGGCAAGCGAAAGCTGATCATCTGGCACAATCACTTCCATGCTGTGATTCACATCATCAATAATCACCTTTGAAATCTCAGCAGGCGCCAACGCATTTACAACAAATTGCGTATCTTCTCCACTCCAAGGAACAATATCAATCTTTTCACCTCGAAGCTCTTGAACAACATTTTGTACACGTGTTCCCTTCATGCCCACACAGGCCCCTACGGGATCCACATCTGAATCTTTTGAATACACTGCAATTTTGGATCGAAAACCAGGTTCTCTGGCAGCTCCTTTAATAATGACAATCCCTTCAGAAACTTCAGGGACTTCCATTTCAAAAAGTTTAATCAAATATAAGGGTGTAGATCTGGACAGCACAACCTGTGCCCCTTTTGAGGAGGCTTCTTGTACATCTAAAATATAAGCTTGAATACGATCCCCACTTCGAAAGACTTCCCCTGGAATTTGTTCTCTTTGGGGAATCAAGGCTTCTGTTTTTCCTAAATCGATAATTAAACAGCCCCGTTCAAAACGCCGGACAATACCAGAAATAATTTCCCCTTTCCGCCTAATATATTCCTTATAAATCATTTCCCTTTCAGCTTCAGAAACCTTTTGTAAAATAACTTGTTTGACGGTTTGTGCATCGATCCTACCAAATTTTTTAGCATCCAACTTTACGCCAATGCTGTCTCCCATTTGTACATCGGGATCCAACTCTTGGGCTTCTTTTAAGGTAATTTGTGTGGCTTCATCTTCAATGGTTTCAACAACCGTCTTAAATTGAAAAAGCTCAATATCATCAATCTCAGAGTTAAATTGCGCTTCAATGTCTTTACTCAGGCCATATTTCTTTTTTGCAGCCATTAAAAAAGCTTCTTCTAGGGCTTCAATAATGACATTTTTATCCATACCACGATCTTTTGCCACCTGTTCGATGACGCGTCCTAGGCCTTGTGTAATCATATGTTTACCTCCCTGTTCCTAAAAAAAAAGTGGGCCAAGCCCACTTTTATAACCGCACAAATTTCGCTGTTTTATAACAAACCCCTCCTAAGAAGGCAAGTTAAAACTCCCCCTGAACGTGTTTGCACATAACATGGGCATCTTCGCCATCTGGATAATATTTTTCCCGGGTATATAGAATTTTAAAACCAAACTTTTTGTAAAGCGCTTGCGCCGCATGATTCGAAGGACGTACTTCTAAATAATAATCATGCACATCTTGAGGGGGATGATAGCTTAAACAAAATTTTAAAAGCGCGGCACCCAGCCCCTGTTTTCGCTTTTCCCCATCTACACAAATATTTAAAATATGAACTTCATCCACGATTTTCCAAAAGATGATGTATCCCAAAACGGAATCATCCCGTATGAGCACATAAAACTTTTGATCTGGATTTTGGAGGGTTTGTTCAAATAAAACAGAAGGCCACGGGTCTGAAAACGACTTTTTTTCAAGCAGGCAAACTTCCGGTAAATTCGTTTTTTGAGCAGGTTGTATGATAAAACTCATTCGAAAACAACTTTGATCGTATTTTTACGCTTTACGTTTCGAATCCAATCTTTCAGATTTTTCTGTATTTTTTCTTTTTTAATGACCTTTTCAGCCGAAGACTTAGATTGCTTTGGATTCTTTTCTAAATAAGCAGCCAATTCGTCTCGGGTCACATGTACATAGGCAGATAAAATTTTCTTTTCAATAAACTTTTCAACCACAAGCGGTCGCAAAATGACATGCTGCAGTTCAGCCTCCTGCCACGCATATGTCTTTAAAAAAGTTTCATAGGCCTGTTTTGATAAAAAAGTTTTTTTAAAATTTTCGGAGGCCATGTTTTTGGCAGCCTCGGAAAGTAAACTAAGCCCAAAGCTTTGGGCTTCTTCCAGAACCAATTCTTCAATAATTTTTGTGCGGATCGCTTGACGAACAACACTTTCTTCAATGGGCGCTTTTAAATCTTTTTTGCTGAATGCGCGCTGCACTTGAATTTCACGTTGAATGTCCCAAAGGGTAATAACCTGGTCGTTATATTGCGCCACAATTTCATTCCAAAGTTCGGCATGCCCGCTTGCTGAAATCAGAAATACACAGGCCAGAATGACATATTTTTTCATCAAATTTATTTTACAGAATTGGGATCAAAATTGGAAACAAATTGAATCGGATTAAATTCAAAGCAAGAGAGATCATAAATCGGGTGTCGAGATTCTAAAGAGGGTAAAACGTGAACATAGAGTTGCCCTTTTACGAATAGGGTATCCATTCTTTGATTCACATCCGGATAAGTTTTCGATATGTCTTCATCGCTTTCTATCCCCTGATACGATGCAAATCGACTTTTTAAAAGAATCATCAAAATCGTTGAATCCTCTCGGCTGGGAAGCTTATACGTCTTATCTAAAACAGATTGAGCCTTGATCCATTGGTCATTTTTCACTTCATAGATTTCAAGTTCTAAAGGAATTCTCTTATATGTCTTGGAATAGCGTGAATACGATTTGAGATCGGTTCCTTCCTCCTGGATCATTCGATACTGTGCCTCATATTCTAAGGCTCCGCTTAAATCAATGCTCACAAAGAAATCTACATCTGTTTGATTTTTTAATAAAAACGAGTGGACCACTTTCGATTCTGAAAGATTTTGGTTTTGAATGTTTTGCACCATTTCAGAGGATACAAACTGAAACGGAATTTGAATCTCAATCGGATCTGCTTCTAACAGGATATCTGGCGATTTATTTTCGAGCTTAAATTTGGTTTGTGCCTCTGTTGGCGCATTTTTGCCATCCGATGCTTTTATAAAGAGCGTAACGGGTGTTTGAAAAAATGTGGCTGTCATTTTCGGCCCAATTGTTTTGGTGTTAAAATACAAACGCCACTCATTATTTTTAAAATGAAGCAACGGCTGGGGATATGAAAAAACAGTGTCATTCTCATCTTCAAATTTTAAATTATAGCTCACTTTGTATTGACGCACATCGTCTGTATCAATGTCATTCACGTAAATCGAAAGATAATCGTTTTGCCCCCAATCTGTCATACGATTTGAAAATAATCGCAAACTTCCTGTCGCATTCAATTCAACAGGGAAAACGACAGTTGGAGAAGTAATGTCATTTCGTCTTTCATTGAAGTCATACTGTGGCGAATTCGATTCCCCGCCACATCCAAAGACAAATAAAAAAACAATCCCATATTTTAACATCTTCATACACACCTCAATTCAATTTGAATCGGCGTTTGTCTGTCCGGATAATAATCAACCACTGTGTCTCCCGAACAAATCACCTCCCCAGATATGTTGAGCGCATACACAATAATCTTTAACGCATCTGTATAAGGAATTTCTGGAAAAGAAAATTTTTTATACTTTTTACGTGAAATATTTTCTGTCGTGTATTCAAAATTCTCAGCATAAAAAGAAAACTTGTAAAATGTCACTTCGGAACTTTTCGCCTGCGAGGTCTCAAAAAAACTTAGGTTCATCTCGGTGACACTTGGCGAAGCCTCTTGCGAAGACGTCCCGCATCCCAATAGAATCAAAAGACAAAAAACATGTGTAAAAGTTTTAAGGATTTGTATCGTCATTATTGTTTATATTCCCGGATACGATCCGAACTTTTCCATCTCTACCATTGTCACCTGGAAGTCCCCTCTGACCTAGACGCCCAGGCTGCCCCTGGTTCCCATATGACTGTCGCCAACTCGATCCAAACTGAATCGCTTCAGAAATCGAACCCCCTCGCCCCGGATCTCCTCCGAGTCCTGGTTTTCCTGGATTACCCCCTTGGCCGCCTTCAATTTCATAAAATGCTGTAATATTTTCTTTAGAGACATCTTTTTTGGAATACACAATCTGAATCTTTCCACCCTTGCCCCCTGGCCCCCCTGAGCCGGCATCACCGCCGCGTCCACCATTTTCACCATCCTGCATGGTTTTACCTGTATTGGGAGGATAAATCACAAAGGCATCTACCCCTTTTCCATTTCCATCTTCATTTTCATAATAAAGCGTAATGCCTTGTTCAGAGCCATTTCCGCCAGCCCCCCCTTTGGAACCATCTCCGCCTTTTCCACCGCTTCCCCCACGTGCTAAAACATATAAACCGGTATACTCGGGAACATACAAAATAAAATCGCCAGAATCTTTTCCTGCCAACCCCGCTGTCCCAGAAACACCATCCATGCCAGGCTGTGCAAGCTCAAATCGAAATCCAAAGACTGTATTTCGACCATTTGGATTCGTAACAACCATGTCTTTACCCGCTTTGCCTGGAAGCTTTGCGTTTTGTCCAGGGTCTCCATCTCTCACCAGAGTGTGCGCCCTTAAGTCAATGGCGCCCATCGACTGCTTACGATCGTGTTCGGATAAATTAATTTGATCTGGGTCAAACCACACAGCTTTTAGTTTTTGTGTTTTTAAAATGAGATGATGCCCATGGGTTTCAATCACCGACTTTGGGTTTAAAATGACTTCTTGTGCATCGATCGTTATATCACGATCTAAAATCAATTTTGATTGTGCTTCTAAGACCAGTCGCCCTAAATAAAAAGTTTGTCTTTGATTGTCCGACGCCTTTTCCCCATGAACCAAATCAATGAGAGAAATTTCTGTATTGGGGTTTAAGGTAATGTGATGTCGTATTTGTCCCATGACAGATGGGGTAAGAAGGATGAAACATAAAGAAAATTTGAAAAAACGAAACATTCGGGGTGGGTGTAACAAATTTAGGAAGAGAGTCAAGCGCAAATTCTAGGCAAAAAAAAGCAGGTAACGCTACCCCCCTAAATTTCGCGCTACCTGCTTACCTTATGACACCAGCCACAAGGATTTAACTTTTATGAATCGCGTTTAATGTTTATATTCCAAAACTTACCCCTGCTGTAATCACATAGTATTGGTCATAGGATCGAAAACTTGTGTTTGGATACAGGCTTGAGCCATCTCCATACGGCTGCCCCCAATAAATCCGTCCATTTTTATTATTCAAAAGCTGGCCTGCTTCAGCTCTCCCTACCAAGGCCACTTCTCGGCTCAATCGAAGCTTCATCCCACTTAAGATCGTTGCACCGTACACATGTTGTGGCAGTGTCATACGCATATATCCATTTGAAATAAACTCGTTATCAAAGTAAGCCAATCCACCCCCAATAAAAGGCGTCATAATTGAATGTGGGAAAAGTTCGTACCGCAAATTTGCTCCCACGGTAATTTGGCGCATATCGCCGATGGGTGTGATACTTCCTTGCCCACTTTGCCCTGGGATAAATTGATTGCTCGTCCATCCACTGGCAGTGCTGTTCACTGCAATGTCTGGCCGAACGTTGTATCTTGCATATCGAAACACGCCTTCAATGGAAACATTGGGCGACAATGTCAGCTCCGTAGAAACGCCGGATGTAAATTTATTCAGTAAATACTGATTGCCATCGGCAGAACCTAAAAACCCAAATTGTGGTGTCACACGTAATCCAATTCGACTGTCATGTGGCTGAGACGGCACCGTTTGTGGCATACTCGCTTGAACCACTTTTTCCATTTTTGCAGATGTAATTTCCATCGGTGAAAGTTCTTCTGCAATAATGGGCGACGTCAGTAACCCCATCCCCAAGACCATCGAAATCGATAAAGTCTTTAAATATATTTTTTGTGTCATGGTCTTATTTCCCCCTTTTTTGATACAAATCCTGCAAACATTTAACAGGACGTTTCGGTATAGAAGCAAAATGTATGCCTAAATTTTCACCAAACTGTAAGTACTTGATATTCCCTAGAAATTACTGATTTGTAAAAAACTGTCGTTTGAAACGACAGAAATGACATGTGTAAAGATTGTTCAGTTTCACTTATGGATAGGTTAATTTCATGAGTTATTTCAATAACTTATATTATTCTGAAAATGAAATTATACTGATTATTTTTTAAGCACTCATTTAAAATCCACTATCAAAGGCATCGTCTGGGTCTCGATAGCGTCTGCGAATGGGGTCAGGCATCTGCCGAACCCTTTCTTCCATGTCCCGAAACAAATCTTCTTGTCCAGCTGGACAGCTCATTTGAACACGTACTTCTTCGCTGCGAACAGATACAATATTTTCTGCTCCCCTTAATTTTTCTTGTAAGCAATCATTAAAGTCCACTGGGGTTTGGGATCTTAAAACAATTTTATCTGTGTTTTCGAATTTTTTATCAAAAGGACTCATGGCCGTTCCTTCTTGCTTAGGTAAATTGAGTCGAAGTTCATTGGCATGATCGCTGTCCCAAGCCATCCCTGCTCGGTACATGCCATTGACATCTTCTTCTTCATCTGTCACTTTTCGATAGCTTAAGTCATAATTAAAAACCGTTCGAACTGACGGTGTCGTTGTTCGAATTCCTGTAAATTCATTTCCTTGTAAGAAAAGATCTTCGGTTAAAACAGATGCCCCATTTTTTAAAATAGAAATTTGATTTTCGCAGGGGTTAAAATAGGCTTCCACAGGATTTCCTACGTGATCTTTCCCTATAAACTTTGCCAATGGAATGATTTTTTCCTCTGTTAAGTTGGCTTGATTAAAGGGCGTAAATTGAAATTTCCCTTCTGCGTTTTTTGTCATAGACATCACATGCACACCCCATTGACCTTCCTGTTTTCGAACCACAAAGGCATGCTCCATTTGTTGGTCAATAACAGCGCTACTTTTTGGACCAAATACACCGTGATCTCGGGTGTCGTATCTTCTTTCAATTTCACCTTCAGAATTTAAAAAACGTATTTTTATTTTTCCATTGATTTCATCGATTAAGACACTTGCTTTTTGGCGCAAGCCATTCGGTAAGTCGAATATTGTTTGATACGTATAAATATGATTTTGAGGTGCTTCTTGCGCGAAAGATGCCCCTAAAAAAAAGCCCAAACAAAAGAAAAGAAGTATTTTTTTCATACATTACTTATCGGAAAAGTTCTGGGAAAGCTTAACGTTTTCGCCCTTGCTTTGAGGCAGAAAAAACTTGAAACAAAAGATAGAAGATTAAAATAAGAATGAGTAAAATTAAAAAATATTTCATCCAGTTCATGGATACGCCCGTTTTTTCTGAGGCTTTTTCCTCTCCATATAAGTAGGCACTCCCTGAAGCGCCCTTTTCTTCTTTTTGAGCCTCAGGAGATTCTTCTTTTTGAGATTCAAAGGACCCGCTGTCTGTCTTTTTCTCTTTGGCCCGAACCGATCCCCCGCCCACGGTACTTCCTGTTCCCATATCTTCGCCACTTTGAGCTTCACCCAAGGCGCCCTGTCCACGACCTCCGCTTCCGCTTTGTCCTAAAAACTGAGGTGCAGAGCCACCTCCTTGTGCTTGGGATATATCAGTGGCCCCCGCATTACCGCCCATACCACCGCCTGCGGAGCCACTCCCGCCCAGGTGTGCCGTTTGCCCCTCACTTCCCCCAGAACCAGAGGGGAAAGCCCCTGGGCCACCACTTTGGCCAGCGGGGAGCGCATCTTTTTTATAATGTGAAACCAGTTTCCCCCCCGCAACACGGCTAATTATCTGTTCTTTCACTGTGTCTAAAGCCCGATCAAAGGGCGAGCCTTCGGGTGCAAAATACAGTCCCAATGAAGATACGGTAAAAATGGCAAGCCCCACCATTAAAACGTACTCTACAGTACTTTGTCCTTGATTTTTAGACCCCATCATTTTAAGTATACCTCATTCTATATGGATAAAAAAACCTTTCAAACGCCAAATGCCCCAAGCGCCATTGGGCCCTATAGTCAAGCTGTTGAAACCAACGGACTTTTCTTTTGTTCTGGACAAATTCCCATTGACCCAAAAACAAATCAACTCATTGAAAGTAAAGACATTGTTCAACAAACCACACGCGTTTTAGAAAATATCAAAGGTCTTTTGGAAGCCAAAGGACTCACCCTGGAGCATGTGGTAAAAACCACCGTGTTTTTAAAAAACATGGATGATTTTGTAACCGTCAATGACATCTATGGAAAATATTTTGGAAAAAACTCACCGGCCAGATCAGCGGTTGAAGTTTCTCGCCTTCCCAAAAATGTGCTCATTGAGATTGAAACCATCGCCACACTCAGCTAGCTGAGTGGATTTGAAAAATCGCCCAGCTTAGGTTTCGCCCATTTTTCAAAATCACCGTACTTCACTTGAATCGCATTCGTATGAGACCCTGCTGCAAAGACAATGGCTTTATTTTCTTTCAGATGCTGGTCCACATAAACGGGCACATTGTAAATATTTCCAAAAGGCGGCATGGCCCCCAATTCACAATCTGGAAATAATTTTTGAATTTCAGCTTCTGTGGCCAAACGAAGTTCTTGGGTTCCCAAAAGTTTTTTCATCTTTCCAAAATCCACACGATAACAGGCTGGGGTAACGCCCACCACAAAACCATCGTCTGTTTTCAACACCACAGTTTTTGCAACATCGTAGCCAGAAATATGTTTGGCATGCGCCAATTGCTGTGCTGAATAATTTGTGGGACATCTCAAATTTTTATAAGACACATGATGTCCTTTTAAGTATTTGTATAAGCTTCTTGCCATCGGCATACGTACCACCTCCTCATAGATCCTTCGCGCTTACGCGCTCAGGATGACTTAATTACTTTTAGTATACCGCCAGATTGGGGATGGGTCAAAACTGAGAACACAAAATAGACAAGTTATTTCAAAGGGTTACATGTGACGCAGATTGTTACTTTAAAGTTTTTTTGTAAAACGCAAAATGACGTTTTTTGCAAGGCCTGACCGTTTCTGCTGGATCACTTTGGTAAGAAAAAAGAGGTGATGAGGGGGATTGGGGGAAATCATCACCTCTTTTAGGGGTAAAAAACGAATTTTTAATACCGGCCCTGATCGATATCTCTTTGCGTCGGCGCATAGATGTAAATATGCGAAGGATTGCTCAATGGATGCTGATTGATTTCGAGGTTGCCCGTATAAAGCTCCAATGTGTTCAAATTAATATCTAAAATGGGACCATAAAATTGAGACAGCGTACTATAAAAATTTGTGACGTCATTGCCATTTAAAGAATAAATGGGTTGTCCCTGGGAACCATATTGGTTTAATTGATAAATCCCTGCTCCTGGGTTTTCAATGCCATAACTATAAAATAAAGGTTCTTTGGAAATATTATTGCCTTCAACAGGACAAACAATATCAACATATGGATTATAGGTATAGGGTGAAACACATTCTTGAACATCCACGCGAAAGCCCCACGCCAATTGAATATAATAAGGTTGCCCCTGCATCTGGGTCTGGGCAAAAGACCCTTCTGATAAAAAATACTCATACACAGGCATGGAAAAACCATTGCGGGGTTCATCGTAAACACGCCCAATAAAGATATAGCCTGTTTTAGAATCAAATTCTTGCTCTGTAATAACTTTGAGTCTTTTCACTTCGCGATTTCCAATCCACGAAACTTTTTCTTTGGTTTGAACTAAGATTTTTAAGTCTGGATCATCGGGCGCCAAAGCCCCAAAATTTGAATACGGATTCGGTTCATCAATGGGCTTTTTCTCCCAAGGCACTTCGCATGCCAATTGAACCATTGAAAAAATGCCTACAATTCCAATTAAGATTAAATTTTTAAATCGATACGTTTTCATATACACAACACCCCGTTTTATTTTTAAGATCCTTCGCCCTTCGGGCTCAGGATGACAACAACACCTTTTACTTAATATATGTGCAACCCGTGTGCCATTTCCCAAAAAACAGCTTAATGCCATGAAATAACAGGGTTTTTAGACTGTTTTCGTTAGATTAGAAGCGCGTTAGAAATGTATAGTAATTGAGCAGTTTTGAGTAGGTATTTAAAAAATTCAGTAAAATCAATGCTTTAAACTATCAAGGTCGCAGAAGGAGGCTGTCTAATGTTTTTTACTGCTGCATTGCCTGAAGTTTTGGACTCAGCTTAGCAACCCAAACCTTTTGGCGGCGTTTGAGATGGTCGTATACGGATAAAACTTTTTTTGCATAGCCCAAATGATCCCAGCTTAAAGCTTTTGTTTGAGATAGATTTCGGATGCGTGTGGGCCCCCAATTGTAGGCGGATAAATAAAGCATTTGATTGTGCCCAAACCGTTGTTTTAAATGTGCCAAGTATTTTACCCCCAGTCGAATATTGGTCACGGGGTTAAAGAGATGCCGGTCTACGTGTTTTTTCAATTTCATCTGCGAAG
>MGRI01000090.1:0-3309 GCA_001798105.1 Deltaproteobacteria bacterium RIFCSPHIGHO2_02_FULL_40_11 | reverse complement strand
GGCATGACCTGCATGAGCCCCAGGGCGCCTGCCGATGAAACAGCGCGATACTGAAAATCTGATTCAATTTTAATAACCGCCATGACGAGTACGGGATCGAGCTGGTATTTTTGACATTCCGTTTGGATTAATTTTGCAAGGGTTCGGGCTTTCACAAGATTTCTATTCGAAGCATCTTGAACGAGCCGAGTTAAAACTTCAAGGTCATGGGAATGACGCAAAGATTTTGCAAAAGAAGGCTTCTCGTAAGAAAAACTTACGATCACAATCAAAGAAAAACATGTAACACCAAATTTCATCATCTTTTAAGGGATGGAAATCATCCCCACCTGCTTTCCATTGTTTAAATAAAACAAACGTACCCTGCCATGATCTCGAAAAACTTTAAAATCGTTCACGCCTATAGCCAATTGTGGCCCCATCGCCTGTACCTTGTCTTTTTGAAGCAAAAACCCCTTTAGCGTACTATTTGTATCTGTCATGAAAAACATCGCCCCACCACAGGGCAAACTAAAGACGTTCATTTTTGAGACTGTTTCACTGATAATATCTTGCGCCGCATGCCACGTTTTTCCGCCATCTTGCGACATCGAAACTTTCATGTCTGCAGATTTATCTCGCCAAACCACCGTCAACGAGCCATCTTCCTGGCTTGCGTGAAGAACCGGTTTTAGGCTGCCATCTACATTGGCCGCAATTTTTTTTGAAATATCCACCACTTGCGGTTGTAAATGCCCCACAAACTTAAGTTCGTTTTTGTCATTGATATAAACGATTTTCGCCAAATCGTAGGAGGCATCCACAGAAAACGCTTTGGAAGATGCAAGCTTTTCTAAATTTAAATCCCAGGTTTGAACCCCTTGCGCATGATTAATCGAAATGACCTTCATTCGATTTGGATTTTCGCGTTTATCTGCATCGTCTTTGTCGGGATATTCCACCCGGGTGCCCAATACAATGTAGGCTGTTCCAAAGGCATCACTGACAACATCGATCACGCTATCGAGATCTGAAGCTGCGTCAATTTCAATAATTTCGGACGTTTTTGAATCGGAGACGAATCCTTCCTGAATACAGTCACTGGCGTTTGTACATCTTCCTAAATTATTTTTATAAAGAAAAAAACTCAGGGTCGAATCCAACACCCGATTTCCTTTATCATCCTTTTTTGTATTTTGACCCACAGCCAACGCCATGGGAATGGCATCTGCCGTTTGAAAAATATAGGTCTTCTTCATGATGATCTTTGTGTCTTTCAAAGAATCGAAACTGCCCAGACGCTCCCCAAGCTTATTAAAGACCGAATATCCCACATAATCTTGACCTTCATCTTGGGTGCTATACCCCGCATAAAATCCTTGCCCTAAAAGATCTGAACCCACAGAAATATTGTTTAAAGGCGCCTGATTCTCTAAAATATTTTCGCCCGATGGCTGTAAGGCTGCACTATTTTGCGCATCTATTTCTAAAGTAAAAAACTGATTTCCCAATGTAAGGCCATACACCGAATCTTTGCCCTGAAGTTTCGAAACGGACCAATCGAGAACATTACTTTTTAAAACTCTCGCCTGAAGGCTTTGTGCAGATTGTACTGTGACTTGCGACATGGCTGTCAGCATGCCTTTACTTAAAGAAAATCCCTTAAGCTTTACAAAAGCCGTTCCCAAAGCCTTGGCTTCAACACAGCCATCCTTATTGATCGAAATGGGCGATAACGACGTTTCATTTAAAATTTCGTATTCTACGTCGGTCAAAAGCTCAGAGTCGCTGGCATCGCCCATCACACGTTCCCCTTTTGCGGTATTGACATACACAGCGCCATACAATTTATGGGTCATGCCATTTAAGAGTTGAATCTCTTCGGCATCGTCGCCTTCAAAGGTTTGAATGGCTACACGCGACGGACGTTGCCCTTCAATTTGCATACACGAAGACGCACACAAACATAGAATTGAAAAAATAGTTTTAAAGTACTGTCCTGACATTCCTTCCGCCAACGTTCCACCTAAAGCTCAGGTTAAGACCTAATACTCTAATTATAAGTGGTGATTGGGGATTCGTCAAATTTGAAGGGGTCAGACCCTCTTAAACTAAGAAAGAATATTCTTGTAACAAAAATATTTTCTTCGTAAGTTAAAGAGGGTCTGACCCCGAAAGAGAGAGATGCTTAAAAAACGAATAATATTCATAGGATGGCTCCTTTTCCTCACCCACGTGGGCTTCCTTTCATGCCAAAAAGCAAAAATTATAGAAGATGACCTGGGGGTTTATCAGGTTCAGCTCAAAAATGGGCTTACGGTTCTGATTCAAGAAAATCATGCAACCCCCGTGGTGACAGTTCTCACACGCGTTAAGACGGGATACTTTCAAGAACCAGACACTTGGACGGGCATTGCGCATCTTTTAGAACACATGTTTTTTAAGGGCACCGAAAAACGCCCCGATCCCAATCAAATGCATGAAGAAGCCAGAGCCTATGGCGGCACTTTAAATGCATGGACGTATTACGATTCTACAGGGTACCACATTACCCTTCCCAGTTCGTACTTTGAACATGCCCTGGAACTGCAAGCAGATGGTATTTCAAACATGCGCATTGATCCCACCGAGCTTGCCAAAGAAGCAGAAGTTGTCATTCAAGAAGGTAAACGCAAAAAAGACAACCCGGGACAACTCACGCAGGAACTTTTAAATGGCATTGCCTTTGAAAAACATCCCCTCAAACGTTGGCGCATTGGAAGTGAAAAAGGATTACGAAATCTCACACGAAACGATGTTTTAAATTTTTATAAAAAATATTATACACCTCAAAATCTTATTTTAACCATCGTAGGAGATGTTCACGCCAAAGAAGCTTTAAAATCCATTCAAAAATATTTTGGGGAAATTTCTCAAACCCCTATCCCTCAAATCGTTCAGGAACCTGATACACAGCCCGAACCCGACCAAACAGAATTTCGATATCAAAGACGGTGGGCAGACGTCCATACCTCTTACGTCTCTATGGGATTTCATGCGCCTAAAATTTTTCATGAAGATATGTATGCGCTTGAAATGATTGCTGGCATTCTCGGGACAGGACAAAGTTCCAGACTGTATCAAAGCTTGATTCAGGAAAAAAATATTGCGAACAGAGTTGATGTAGAACTCGAAAATTTTTCAGACATTGGTTTTTTCACACTGCAATTGAACCTTCCCGCTGCGCAGATCCTCAACGCCCAGATGACGGTTATCAAAGAACTTGAAACGTTAAAGCATGTCCCCGTCACAGAAGATGAGCTTGAAAAAATTCGAAACCAAATTAAAACA
>MGRI01000089.1:22351-24316 GCA_001798105.1 Deltaproteobacteria bacterium RIFCSPHIGHO2_02_FULL_40_11 | reverse complement strand
TATATAAGAATAGAAATGCCGAAATCATGAAGGTCAAAAAATACACATACCTTCCCTGATATTCTCGAATTTCTTCGCGTTGCCCCAATAGAACCATGTATTATTCCATCCTCAGCCGATGTTCTTGCGTTCCCGTTTTAAAGGGCCGAATTTTGCCCAACCGTTCATCGATTTGTTTGAGCACCCAAAACCCAAGGGGCGTTAACAAAAGGTTTAAAAAGGCGATAAAAACACCTGAAATGATTGATATTTTTAAAATCGGCGTCACCGATCCATAAATGGACGTAATTCCTAAAAAGATGATTTTATAAAGAAGCGAAATCACGCCAACCAAAAGCATTTCTGCCCAAGGGGTTTTAATAAAAAAGCCTTCCGAAATTCCTTTGGCAGCATAAAATGTCAGAACCAAAACGACAGAATACAAACCAAAAGGAGCGCCAGAGTTTATTTCAATCACATACCCCATCACATAGGCCAAGATCCCCCCTTCTAATGCAAAACGGTTTAACGCAAAGTAGGCTAAGATCACAATATATAAAGCAGGTTTATACATGCCAAAAAATTCATGTAAAAGGGTGGATTCCAACACAACACATACCCACACAACAACAAGCATGAACAAAAAATTACAGCCATCTAAAATAGTATTCATGGATGCTTGGCACCCTCTGGGACAAAGATATCTTTCGGAAGCTGAACCTTTAAAAAGTTGGTTACAATAAAAACTTCTTCCAATTTTGAAAGATTCACGGTGGGGCGAATTTCAATGTTTTGGGTGACGCTATAGGTTTTCTTTTCAACCTTTTGAACCGTTCCAATTAAAATCCCTTTTGGAAAAATATTTTCAATGCCACTGGTCACCACCACATCCCCCACTTGAACATCGTCGGTATTGGCCAAATAATGGAGTTCACACAGAGGCGGCACCCCGCCTTTAATCACCCCCCGGGCTCTGGAACGTTGCACAATGGCATCAACCGCATGGTTTTGATCCGTAAGTAACAAAACATCACTAAAATTTTGCCAAACGTTAATGAGCTGCCCCACCACCCCAGAAGGCGTAATGACAGGCATGCGCCGACTCAGCCCCACATCCAATCCTTTATTAATGCGCACCGTTTGGTATTCACTGGTTGTGTCCCTGGCAATGACTTCTGCCGTAACGCCAGAAGGCAAATACCTGAGTTTAAAGGCGAGAAGTTCCCTGAGCCTTGAATTTTCATGCTCAATTTCTCGCATATTGTTTACGATTTCCACCAGGCGATTGTTTTCGGTTAAAAGACGTTTATTTTCTTTTTTGACATGCACCAGGAATACATAAGTATCTACAAATGAAACCACCCCTTGATACATCCCCGTAACGGCATTTTGCGCGGGGCTTGTGACCCATAAAATCACACGATCGTACCATTTTAAGTCTTTTGCAGATTTAAATTGTGTTGATAAATTAAAAAGCGGAATCAGGATGAGTAAAGAAATAACAATGAGCACTCGATATTTTTTGATCCATGGCCACATCAGTCAATCGTCACGCCTCGATACTTATCGATGTATTCTAAGGCCATGCCAGAGCCACGCACAACCGTTGTCAGAGGATCATCAGCAATCACGACAGGCAAATTTGTTTCTTCTTTTAAAAGTAAATCTATATTGGCAAGAAGCGCGCCACCGCCGGTCAACACAATGCCTTTATCTACAATATCCGCCGAAAGTTCTGGAGGTGTTTTTTCAAGAATGTATTTTACAGCTTCAACAATGGCCTGAATGGGTTCTTGAATGGCTTCTCGAATTTCTTCTGAAGTCACTTGAAGGGTTCTGGGAATACCGGCCACAATGTCTCTGCCTCGAACATCCATGGTCTTAATTTCTTCAACGGGATAGGCTGTGCCAATACGGATTTTAATTTGCTCTGCTGTGTTTTCCCCAATTAAAATATTATGTTTTCGTTTTAAGTATTGTAAAATG
>MGRI01000089.1:1229-22294 GCA_001798105.1 Deltaproteobacteria bacterium RIFCSPHIGHO2_02_FULL_40_11 | reverse complement strand
AAGGAGATGACCGCCACTTCTGTCGTACCGCCCCCAATATCCACCACCATATTGCCCGTGGGTTCTGTAATGGGAAGCCCTGCGCCAATGGCAGCTGCCATGGGTTCTTCAATCAAATACACTTCTCTGGCGCCGGCCGCTTCGGCCGATTCTTTCACCGCCCTGCGCTCGACTTCTGTAATGCCATAAGGCACACAAATAATGATTCTGGGCCGCAGTAAGGTCTTCTTTTGAATTGCGCGATTAATAAAATAACGCAGCATGGCCCCGGTGACTTCAAAGTCGGAAATAACACCATCTTTCATGGGGCGAATGGCAACCACAGAGCCTGGGGTGCGTCCCAACATTTCTTTGGCCTCTTTTCCGACCGCCAAAACACGCTGCACACCCTTCTTATGATCTTTAAACACCGCCACCACAGAGGGTTCCATGAGCACAATGCCTTTCCCACGCACATACACAAGTGTATTTGCCGTGCCCAGGTCAATGGCTAAATCTTGAGACAACCGCTCCGTTAATTTGTCAAAAAACACTAGTAATTTTGTAACAAAATCAATGGAATCCTACAAGAAAATGTTGCATGTAGCGAAAAGAGCATATACATTTAGGTTCATGTTACAAGCCATTCGAAACCGACAAAAAATTCTTTTAACGATTTTTGTAACCCTGATTTCCATTGTTTTTGTGTTTTGGGGATTTTTTGGAAACTTTGGCTCACAGACCCTTTCCAAAAATGCGGTTGCCTCTGTCAATGGGGATGCGATTTCTGTCCAAGAGTTTCAAAACCAATACCAAAATACGGTTCGCCTGTATCAAAACCTTTTAAAAGATCAATTTACGCCTGAAATGGCAGAGCGGTTTAACTTAAAAAGGATGACCCTCAATCAACTCATTGACCAAAAAATCATTACACAAGGCGCAGAATCTTTGGGCTTAAAAGTAACAGATGAAGAAGTGAAAGATACGATTGTTCAAACGACCGTGTTTCATCGAAACAACCAATTTGATAAGGAATATTATAAGCTTTTACTCAAAAATAACCGCCTCACCCCACAGCACTATGAAGAAGCGGTCAGCCTGGAACTTCTGCAACGTAAAGTTCGAGAGCTTTTAAGACACCATATCCAAATTTCAGAGGAAGAGATCAAAGCGCAATATCTCCTTCAAAATGACAAAGTAAATCTTTCGTTTATTCGGGTTGACGCCAAAGATTTTGAATCAAAAATACAGCTTACCGATCTAGATATCGAAACCTATCTGAAAGTTCCCAAAAACGTAGAGGCCGCCAAAGCCGATTACGAAGAAAATGGCGCTCAATATAAAGTAGAAAACCAAGTACGTGCCAGACATATTTTAATCAAAGGGAAAACGGACGAAGCCAGGAAAAAGATTGAAGAGATTCAAGCCAAAACCACAGCCCAAAATTTTGAACAAATGGCCAAAGAACATTCCCAGGATGGCTCTGCCGCCCAAGGGGGAGATTTAGGCTTTTTTGGAAAAGGCAAAATGGTAAAAGCGTTTGAAGATGTGGCTTTTAAACTCAAACCCGGGGAAGTTTCAGACAGTGTGGAATCTCCGTTTGGGTATCATTTGATTAAAGTTGAAGAAGTGCAAACCGAACGTCAGAAACCTTTTGAAGAGGTTCAAAACGACATTGCTAGACGGCTTTTGGCACAAGAAAAAGCAAAAGCTTTGGCCAAAGATCTTTCAAACCAAATTTGGGATTCCAAAAATTCAGACCGAAAACTTAAAAACCTCTTAAAAGCCCAGGGGCTTCAATGGGAAGAAACAGGTGTTTTTAACCGAGGCGCTGTTTCCATTCCCAAAATTGGAAACGCCAAAGACATGAAAGCCACTGCGTTTTCAAAGCTGAAAGAAGGCGCTTGGGCGAATCAAAAATTTGAAATCCAGGATCGTATTTTTCTGGTAAAGATTAAAAAGCGAGAACCTGCAGATCTTAAAAAACTCGCCACCGACAAAGACAAGCTCAAAGAACAATATCTTTCTCAAAAACAATCCGACGCTTTCTTTGGCTGGATTCAAGACCTCAAAGACAAGTCCAAAATCGTGGTCCGAAAAGCAACGTTAGACGAGCTGTAGCCTTTTCTATTCCAAAACCTCATTACCTGCCTCAAAAAATACGCCATCCAGATAGACGTCACTTCCAACATCTCGGGCATGAAAAACAGATGCTTTCTTTTTTTGGCTGGATTCTGATACATTTTCATCTTCAGGCGCCTGGCTATCTGTCATTGCAGCTGTCGAAGGAGAAGAGCCTCCCCCTCCTCCGCCGCCTCCCCCACAGGCCGTTAATCCAAAAAATGCTGTTATCAAAAGACTTCCCAAAACGATTGTCTTGTAAAACAAGGTCTTCATTGTTTTTCTAACTCCAAATATGAGTAACCATGATAGAGGCGATATGTCTGACCAGAAAGTTTTTGACCATCTTCACTTAACTTTAGCATATAGGGTGTTGATATAATTTCAATCGCTCTTACTTGATCAAATTGTAAAAACCCATCGTCTGTAAGATATCCAAACATCACAAATTGAGAAGACTTATCGTCCAATGCCACAACAAGCCCCCCTTCTAATGCATGCAAACGATAGCCAATCTCTCGGATTGAATACTCATTTGGGGTACCATCTTCCAACGTCTCCCATCGTTTACCTTTCCATATTCCTTCATAAGGTTCTGTTTCTAGATTATCAATCACTGCATTCGCGCTACGTTTCAAAGAAATTGTTGCTATGTGTTTCCCTTTAGAAACGTGAAAACCATTTAATGTATCTCCCTCTAATTTAAGCTCGATTTGCTTCATCCAAGTATTTCTGTCATAATCTGTCCCCAAAATAAATTTATTTTGCAGTTTCGAATAAAAACCTTTCGTAATTAAAGTTTCGTTATTCCAGGCTTGGAAGGTTCCAATCAATACTTCTCCGCCCTGAAATAAAATCGCCTTAGCTGGAATTTCATACGACCCATCTGTGGCCTTCACTGTTCCTTCCCATACCCCTTGAATCCCGCCCTGAGCCATGGCATTTGCGCCCAAAAATAGCGTTGCCACGAGGGCAAATATAATTTGCTTTTTCATTTCTGTTCTCCTTTGTTATTTTTGATCCTACCATCCTGAGGGTGAAGCCCGAAGGATCTGACAATTCCCACAAACGTTCCACACATACCTTCATTATCGTCAAAAAAAAAAAAACAAAAGAAGAAAATAATTAAAATTGGATGAGAGAATTTTTACGATACGCCCCCTACACTTCTCTCAAAAAGTCTAAGAGTCGACATGTAAGATAATGCGGGAGCGTTAGAAAGGGAACCGACCTGGATTTGTGACTTGTAGGAATTTTTGCAATGTAATACGTATCCAGTTTGGGCATTGCATCACAAATTTTTATAAGACATGCCACCTTAGGTTCCAATAATGCAAAGCTATTTAAAGATTTGTTGTCTCCCCTTTTGCTTTTAACATCAACTCCCACAAAAGGAGACTTTAAAATATATTCCACCTCTGCTTTGTTCTCTGATTTCCAATAAAAAAGGTCATCGCGTGTTACTAAATTTGCAATCAGCTCAACTCCAACCAATGTTTCGTATAAAATAGCCATATTTTTTTCATGGATTCGCACATTTAAAAGATCAGAACCATTGAGTAAAAAATTTGTAATACCACAATCAAAAAGAATATATTTTGATAAATCTCTTTCGGCTTCCATGAGTCTAATTTTATGCGCCACTCTTGCCCCAACAGTTTTCGAAACGAGCTTCTTAGCCTCATTTCTGCCAGCATGCTGAACCTGAAGTTGACTATATTTCAGTGTATTCATCGAAAGATAGGCCATTTTTCTTAAAACATCCTCATATTCATATAGTTTTGATTTTTCCCCCAAAATGGTCTTAACATTTTCTTCAATGGTAAAGACTAAATCTTTAATCATTTCTGGAATTTGATTTCCCATCTTTTCACTGAGATAAATATCGATGATCTTGGGCATACCTCCCAAACGAAGATAGGTTTGGAGGTGCTTCCGTGCTTGTTCATGATAAAATTCAGTTGGTAAATTTTTAAGTGAACACGTTTTTAAACAATTCAAAACTTCCAAATTCCCAGACGCGTGAACAAATTCTAGAAATGTGATTGGAAAAAGATCAAATGTTTTTTTTCGTCCTGTTGCAGCATTTTTAACAGGGAGATTTTCAAGATTCGATCCCGTTAATACAAATTTTATTCTATCTGAAAACTGAGCCAACGTTTGAATTGACTCTAAAACCATTGGATATCGATCGGCCTCATCAATAAAGACGATGAGTGGCTTTTTGAGCCCTTGAATACCGCCTGTTTTTAATTCAATATTTTTCAAAAAGGTTTCACCCGTTTCTGATGTCCCCAAAAAATCTCTTCCCAAATACTGGACATCGCCCAGCTTAAAGGAGCTGGGATAGAGAAGGTTGAGCATGATCATGGGATAATCGGAAAGCCCTTTGAGCGCATTTAAGATAAAGGATGTTTTTCCGACCTGTCTGGCCCCACGAACAATAAGCACTTGCCGATCTAACCCCAGTAAATCATTGATAAATTTTTCTTTTTTTTCAGGCCTTTCTATCCACATCAAATAAACTCCTTATTGTTTTCTATACAAATAGCTGATCCCCTATTAAAAAAAGCATTCCCAACTTTCGCGCAAATATAGAGAAATTATGCCATGTTTAATATTACTTTTCAACACCTAATTGTAAAAACTAATATTAGTTTTAAACCAGCCTTGCTTTGACCATTCTGAGTATTTTTTGGTGTACCAAAATTGACACGTGAGTATTTTTTGGTATAATGGAAATGAATCATGAAACTCATGCAAGCTCGCTATATCCAAAAAAACGTCCTTCAAGACGTTCAAAATAAGCTTGTCTTTATTGGAGGCCCCAGGCAAGTGGGAAAAACAACATTTGCCCTTCATTTACTGGGCATTCAAAAAGGCCAGGAGCACCCGGGATATCTCAATTGGGATTTTGATCATCATCGTAACAAGATCATTCGTCAGGAAATTTCTAAAGCCTCCCCTTTAATTGTTTTTGATGAAATTCATAAATATGTTCGGTGGCGAAGACTGATGAAAGGTTTTTTCGATATCTATTACCCCAAGCAAACTGCCATTGTAACAGGATCCGCCAGGCTAGATTACTATCGAAAAGGTGGAGATAGCCTTCAAGGAAGGTATCATTATTATCGTCTGCATCCCTACTCCCTGATGGAACTCTCCAAGAATCCAGGAAAAGCGGAATTGGAAGCACTTTTAAAATTCAGCGGTTTTCCAGAACCTTTATTTAAAACCAGCGAAACAGAATGGCGAAGGTGGCAAAGGGAAAGAATTTCAAGAGTGATTCAAACGGATCTAAGAGATTTGGAAAAAGTTTCAGAAATTAGCCAACTTGAAATTTTAATGGAGGCACTCCCTTCAAAAGTAGGATCTCCATTGTCTTTGCAAAGCCTCAGAGAAGATTTAGAAGTTTCTCATGATTCTATTCGCAGATGGATTAAGATCTTTGAAAATTTATATGTTTGTTTTCGGATTTCACCTTTTGGAAGTCCTAAAATTCGCGCCGTTAAAAAAGAACAAAAACTTTATTTTTGGGACTGGACTCAAGTTGAAGATTTATCCATCCGATTTGAAAATATGGTTGCCTGCCAGCTTTTAAAGTTTTGCCATTTTAAAGAAGATACTGAAGGCTATGCAATGGAACTTCGCTATTTAAGAGACACGGATCGACGCGAAATCGATTTTGTTGTCATGCAAGATAAAAAACCTCTCTTTGCTGTAGAATGCAAAACGGGCGAAAAAAATATTTCAAAACCCGCACTTTATTTTAAAGAAAGAACCTTAATCCCAAAATTTTACCAAGTTCACTTGGGTGAAAAAGACTTTGGCAATGAAGAAAAAAGTGTTCGCGTCCTACCTTTTACGACATTTGTAAAAGAATTAAAATTACCTTAAACTCAAAATCAATTGTGATCTAAAATATCCCCAATTTCATTTTAGCATCTTCAGAGCAGTGTTCTTTGGGGTTCCAAGGCGGGCTCCAAACCACATTCACTTCTACTTTTTTGGCGCCTTCCACTTGAGACAAAGCTTGTTCTACAAAGGCTTTGAGTTGCGGCCCCACAGGACAAGCAGGTGAGGTAAAGGTCATGTCGCATTGAATCGTATCTTCTACCCATTCCACGCGATAAATCAGCCCCAGTTCCACAATGCTCATCAGTAATTCTGGGTCTTGAATGGGTTCAATGACTGCTAAAAGTTTTTCATCTTTATTCATTTTTTTCTCCTCTATGTCAGCGCCCGGCAGGCTATGAAATATCTTTCGAATGGGCCCCTCCGCCCGGTGTAGATCCTCCCATTCAAAAGATATTTCATAGCCTGCCCGTTACTTCAAAGATGACACATGTGTTTTTTCATAAAACCTTAAAGCTTCTTCCAGTGTGGTCCAGGCCAAAAGTGCACACTTAATGCGAACCGGAAATTTCTGAACACCAGACAAAGCTTCTAAATCGCCAACATCTTTTTCTTCAATCTTGGATTTTCCCTGCATGACCTCTTTAAAAAAAGAAGCCTCAGATAAAACTTCTTCCAATGCTTTCCCATAAATGCATTCCGTTAAAATAGAAGCCGAGGCTTGCGAAATCGAACAGCCCTTCCCCCAGCACCCGACATTTTCAATTTTACCGGAATTAATTTTAAGCTGTAAGGTGAGTTGATCCCCACATAAAGGGTTAAACCCTTCCTGTTCGACATCATGCGGTTCAATTTTTTCATGATGCCTGGGGTTTTTATAGTGATCTAAAATCACTTCGCGATATAGATCATTTAATGCTTCCCATGCCATTAAGCCCCCTTCTTTGACCCTCGATCAAAATACGCTTTGGCTTTCTGTAACCCCTCAATCAAAATATCCACATCCTCTTTTGTGTTGTAGAGATAAAAACTCGCTCTGGCAGTAGCAGACACATCATATCTTCGCATCACAAGCTGGTTACAATGATGTCCCGTACGAATGGCAATCCCCTGGTGATCCAATACGGTTCCTAAATCGTGGGGATGAATATCTAAATATGTAAAAGAAATGACGCCCCCTCGCAGTGAGATATCCATGGGGCCAAAGATACGAAGGCCTTCTAATTCTTTAAGTCTTCCCAGTGCATATTGGGTGAGTTCTTTTTCATGCTGTCTTAAATTTTCCATCCCGAAATTTTCCAAGTAAGTCAGCGCTGCAGAAAAGGCGACAACCCCTGCAATATTGGGGGTGCCTGCTTCAAACTTTTCAGGCAGCGGTTTCCAGGTGGAATAGTCTTTATACACTTCTAAAATCATCTCGCCCCCGCCTAAAAACGGCGGCATGTCTTCTAAAATTTCTTTTTTGCCATACAAAACGCCAACGCCCGTAGGTCCCAACATTTTATGCGCGGAAAAAGCATAGAAGTCTGCATTTAATTCTGAAACATTGATTTTTAAATGCGCGGCGGCCTGGGCGCCATCGATTAAAACCGTGGTTTGATTCTGATGCGCTTTTTCAATCAACTTTGAAACGGGGTTAATCGTTCCCAAGCTATTGGACATATGGGTCACCGCTAAAAGTTTTGTTTTGGGTGTAAAAAATGCATCTAGATTTTTAAGATCTAAAGTGCCTTCATCGGTCAGGGGAATAAATTTTAAATGGGCGCCTTTTCGGGTCGCTAAAAGTTGCCAAGGGACTAAATTCGAATGGTGCTCCATTTCGGTCAGTAAAATTTCATCGCCTTCAGAAATATTTTTTTCACCCCACGTATAAGCAACCAGGTTAATTGCTTCTGTGGCGTTTCGTGTAAAAATAATTTCGCTGGGATCCCGAGCCCCAATAAATTTTGCAACGTGTTTTCTGGTATTTTCATACGCTTCTGTTGCCTTTTCAGACAATTGATACACCCCGCGATGAATATTGGCATTTAGGGTTTCGTAATAATTTTGCAAAGCCTCTAAAACGACTTTTGGTTTTTGTGTGGTAGCGGCAGAATCCAAATAGGTAAGCTTATGGCCATGAATTTTTTGATCTAAAATGGGAAAATCTTTAGGGTATTTCCACATAAATTTCATCGCCTTCTATTTTTAAGGGGTACACGCGAATGGCACTCACCGCCGGCATACAGAGGGCTTCCCCTGTTTTGACATCAAACTTTGCCCCATGATGGGCGCATTCAATTTCACAGCCTTCTAAAATGCCATCATCCAGTGGAAAATCCATATGAGAGCACTTGTTTTCATATGCAAAAAAACCGTCTTCTACATGAGAAATGGCAATGGGTTCATTCTCGATTGTAAATGCACGCGTTTGCCCTTTTGGAATTTCATTCTGATGCGTAACCTTAATCCATCTTTCCATCTCGTTTACCCTAACTTCCCCTCTAAAAGACGTTCATGCACATTTTTAACCAAGCGCTGCCTGACTTCATCGCTTGGAATTTGAGAAAGCACTTCTTCAAAAAAACCTTCAACCACCATACGTTCAGCTTGTGCCCCATCTAATCCTCTAGATTGCAGATAAAAAAGTTCTTCTGCATTCAAGGTTCCCATGGCAGCTGCATGTTTACATCGGACGTCATCTGCAATAATTTCAAGCTTGGGAATACTTTTGGCTTTGGCTTTTTCGCTTAAAAGTAGGTTTCGATTGGTTTGAAATGCATCTGATTTTTGTGCCTGCCGCGGAATGCGAATCACCCCTTCGTAATGGGACTGTGATTCATCTTTTAATGCGGATTTAAAAAGTAAATCGCTTTGTGTGTTGGGCGCTTCGTGGTCTTGAATGGTGTGGGCTTCAAAAACCTGATGATTGTGTCCAAAAAACACACCCAAGATCTTTGCCTGTGCGCCCGGTTGCATGAGTTTCGTATGAATGTTGGACGTCATTTGACGCGCACCCAGTCCAATATGCACCGTTTGAAAAATGGCATCTTGATCCACCTCGGCCATTTGTTCTTCGACAAAAGTGACATCCTCTCCACATCGCTGAATATGCGTATAGTGTAACTTTGCGCCTTTTTGAACATGAATGGAACGGACAGATTTTTCGCCTGCCACCGTTTCATCAATAATATTTGCACTGGAATTCGGTTCTAAAACAATGGTCAAGGCTTGATGTGTAGCATCTTGATAAAAAAGTGTCTCTGAAACTTGGGTATCTTTTGGAATGCGAAGCACAGGTGTGGCGCTGTTCTCACTACTATTTGAAAGATACTTCATCTTTTCCCCTCCATCCTGGAATGGCGTTAGCCTACAGACCCTTCCATCTCAAGCTGGATCAGGCGATTCAGTTCAACGGCATATTCTAAGGGGAGTTCCTTGGTAAAAGGTTCAATAAATCCATTTACAATCATCATCATGGCTTCTTGCTCAGAAATACCTCGAGAGGTTAAATAAAAAAGCTGTTCGTCGCCCACCTTACTGACTGAGGCTTCATGGCCCAAATCAATTTTATTTTCATGCGCTTCCATCGTAGGATAAGTGTCCGATCTGGATTCTTCATCTAAAAGAAGGGCATCGCACCTGACCGTCGCTTTTACATTTTTTGCACCCTTTTCAACTTTTAAAAGGCCGCGATACGTGGACCTGCCCCCATCTTTGGAAATCGATTTTGACGTAACGACAGAAGTTGTATTCGAAGCTGCATGGACCATTTTCGCACCGGCATCTTGGTGTTGATCTTTTCCAGAAAAGGCAATGGATAAAACTTCTCCGTGCGCCCGCTCGCCCATCAAATACACGGCTGGATATTTCATCGTAAGCTTGGAACCTAAATTCCCATCGATCCATTCTACGGTGGCCGCCTCTTTGGCAATGGCACGCTTGGTTACCAAATTATATACATTTTTGGACCAGTTTTGGATCGTCGTATAACGAATTTTTGCATTTTTTTCGGCAATAAGCTCTACCACAGCGGAATGCAAAGAATCTGAAGAATAAGACGGTGCCGTACACCCTTCAATATAATGGATAGAACTCCCTTCATCTGCAATAATCAGCGTTCTTTCAAATTGCCCCATGTTTTCTGCATTAATTCGAAAATACGCTTGAAGCGGAATCGTCACATGCACGCCTTTGGGAACATAAATAAAACTTCCCCCCGACCACACGGCAGAATTTAACGCTGCAAATTTATTATCCATCGATGGAATAATTTTTCCAAAATATTTTTTTACAATTTCAGGATGCTCTCTGAGGCCAGAATCCATGTCTAAAAAGATAACGCCTTGTTTCTCAACTTCCTTTTGCAGCGAGTGATATACCACTTCAGATTCATATTGCGCTGTTACGCCTGCCAAAAATTTCCGTTCGGCTTGTGGAATGCCCAGTTTATCAAACGTATCTTTAATGTCTTTGGGGACATCGTTCCAATCGGTCGACTGTTTTTCACCGGGACGAATATAGTAATAAATATTTTTAAAATCGATACCGTTTAAAAGGTCTGTATCTCCCCACGTGGGCATGGGTTTTTTAAAAAATATGTCTAAAGCTTTTAAACGAAAATCGAGCATCCACTGCGGTTCTTTTTTCATGCCTGAAATATTTCGAACAACCTCTTCGCTTAACCCACGCTGAGACTTAAAGGTATAGCTTTCTGGTTTTCGAAACCCATACTTTTCGTCATAGTTTTGGCCAATATCCTTTAAGGCTTCAGACTGTTTTGTTTTGGGCATTTCCCTCACCTCTCTCCTTTAAAATCCATTCATAGCCTTGGGTTTCCAATTGTTTTGCAAGCTCTGCGCCCCCCGAACGAATAATTTTTCCATCGGAAAGCACATGGACGTAGTCGGGCTTCACATAATTTAAAAGTCTTTGATAATGCGTAATAACCAGCATCGATCGGTCTTGACTTCGCAAACGATTAATCCCTTCTGCCACAATGTTTAAGGCATCGATATCTAACCCCGAATCCGTTTCATCTAAAATCGTCATTTCAGGTTCCATGAGCGCCATTTGTAAAATTTCAAGGCGCTTTTTTTCACCGCCTGAAAACCCATCATTCACATAACGCCCTAAAACAGAATCTTTCATGTCTAGAAGCTGCATTTTTTCTTTCAGTTTTGTTCGAAATTCTTTAATGGGAACATCTCCGCCCCGAACAGCTTTCATGGAAGCTCTTAAAAAATTGCCCACACTTACGCCCGGAATGGAAACCGGATATTGAAAGGCTAAAAACAAACGCAGTTTTGCACGTTCGTCGGGCCGAAGCGGAACAATATTTTGGCCTTTAAATAAAATTTCGCCTTGCGTCACTTTATATTTGGGGTGCCCCATAATGGTGTAAGATAATGTTGTTTTGCCAGACCCGTTTCGCCCCATAAAGGCATGTACTTTGCCACGCTCAATTTTTAAGTCTAAGCCTTTTAAAATCTCTTTGCCTTCGACAGACACATACAGATTTTTAATCTCAAATAAAATATTACTTTCTTTTTTCATAAATACCCTTTCTGACAACCCATTCAGCCAAAATATTACTTTTTTGTCAAGTATTAACCCCGGAAATCAACCTTAAAATATCACCCTTGGCCTCTTTTTCATTGGAAAGCAAATCTGAGAGTGAAATTCCTTGCATCAGCCCATGCACATGTTGGTACAAAACATCCCACACAGAGCGAATCGAACAATTGCCTTGGTGCACACATTCTTTCACATTGCCGGAGTGATCTACACAAAACCCACTGTCAAACATGGCAGAACTCAAAGCATTGGAGACTTTCCACAAATTGATCCGATTGGGAGGCTCCGCCAATCGATACCCGCCTTTCACACCCCGGGTAGACACAATTAATTTTTGCTTTCGAAGCAGGGCTGTAATTTTAGAAACGTATTGAATGGAAAGCCCTTCACGTTCTGCAATTTCTCGAATGGATAAGCTACCGGCTGTAGGCCCCTGTTGCTCATAAACACGGGCCAGCTGAAGCATACACCTGAGCCCATATTCTTCGAGTGCACTAATTTTCATGTTTTTCCTCCCCCTACCTTTTATCTTACTAAATCTTTACAAATTAGTAAAGATTTAAGGCCTGCTTATTTATACCATATAGGAGTGGATTCGCAAGGTGGAAAGATATGTCTCTGCTCATAAGACGGATAACACTAATTCGTGAAACGATACTTAATCAGCGCCCAAAGATGTCCAAACCCATGACTTAAGCGAAGTTTTTTTCCTTCTTCGACATTGCGGCCATGATACACAATGGGGACCTCATAAATGCGAAGATTCAGCTTACAGACTTTGGCTGTAAACTCTGCATCAAACGCAAAGCCATCGCATTTTAGGTTTAGTTTGGGAAGCAGCTCTCTTTGAAATGCCTTGTAACAGGTATTCATATCTGAAAGCGTATGGTTAAACATAAAATTACTGAGCAGCGTTAAAAAGCGATTGCCTAATTTATTTAAAATAAAGTGAGACCGTTGGGGCCTGCCCCCTAAAAACCGAGAACCATACACAACATCTGCCAATCCCTTTACAATGGGTGAAATCAGTTCTTTGTAATCGTCTGGATCATATTCTAAATCTGCGTCTTGAATGATAATGATATCGCCTTGGGCTTTTTCAAACCCCAATTTTAAAGCTGCACCTTTCCCTTGATTTGTTTTTTGATAAAAAACATGGACATTTTCGTCTGTATTTTTTTGAAGGAATTCACGGGTACCATCGGTTGAAAAATCATCAATGATGAGAATTTCTTTGTCGTGGGGTGTGGCTTGTACCTTGGCAAGGATGTGTGCAATGGTTCGAACTTCATTGTACACAGGGATAATGACAGAAAGCTTCATCTGCCGTTTAAATACAAAAAAACGGCAGATTGAGCAATAAATATATCTCTATTAAAACGCCCAGTTCATGGAAAGCACGGCACCTTTTTTCAAAGGCTGCACGCCAAAGTTTGCTTGAGAAACTTTTGACGAACTTTTTCGCCAATCCATGTAATTTTCGTATTCCGATTCTGCTGGCATTTGAATTAAAAATCGGGCAATCCCGGCGCCGATCAAAATGGAGCCAGAAGTAATCGCCGATGGATCAGATGATCCCGCAGCAATGGTCCCAATGCCAAGCGCAGAATAAGCCGCTGCATTTAAAACACGCGCCGTTTTGGCTCTATTGCTTAAACGCCCCAAATACACTTCGCCGGCTGCCACTTTGGAACGTCTTTGGGAATGATCCATGCTCGCCATTTCAAAATAGCGATTTGGATATTTTTCAAAGTCAGTTGGGAAGGCTAAAACAGCTGCCCCCACTAAACCGACAACCCCACCAACAATACCAAAAGCAGTGCGCTCATCTCGATCCTCATCTTCAAAAGACATCCCTGCACCAATCGTTAAGGCGCCAAGCCCCACAAAAAGCCCTCCGGTCCAGAGTCTTTCAGTTCTGGCTTTGTCATGCAATTCTCGAAGGTGAAAGGTCAATCGTTCGACGTGTTCTACCAGCTGTGGCTCTGTCATATTTGTAATTTCTGACTGCCGTTCAGGTGAAACCGATTGGTCTTTATTAAAATAAAACTTGTATGTATTTTGCCCCTCTTCTGCACGAAGATGAGAAATTCCAACCACCATGGTTAAAAGAATGAATACTCCTAATTTTTTCATCTGATGTCCTCCTAATTTGCGTCGCACAATCTTGCGCAACGAGGCCAATAGAAAGCAAGGGACGTGCCAAAAAGCACAAAAAACACCCATAAAAAAACAGCACCTTTCTAACAGATGGATTTTACTTAAGAATTTTAAAAAAATGATTTAAAAATCCCCTTACAAAAACTTGAACCCCATAAACATGTCAGAAAAATATGTGACAAATCTGTCAATTTCCTCTACATGCATGCTGACAAATATGTCTTAGAGTGGGCTTTGAAAGGCGATTTCAGTGATCATAAGTTTTCTTGACATCTCTGTCTAAAAAATGACAATACTGGCACTTGAAATCTGCGGGTGTAATTCAGTGGCAGAATGCAAGCTTCCCAAGCTTGACACGGGAGTTCGATTCTCCTCACCCGCTCCAAAGGGTTCAACCCCATGAAATATGAAAAACTTACTTTAACCCTCATTTTTATTTTTCTCTTTTTTGCCTTTCTCTTAAAGCCGCTCCTGAGATCAAAAGATCACTTTCTCATTGATTTTAAAGTGTATCACCACACTGCAACTGAAATATTAAAAGGAAACTCAAATATTTATGAAACAGCTTATGACCCAAAAATGAAATTTAAATATGCGCCCATTTGGGGAATTTTCTTTATTCCCTTTGCCCTTTTTTCTTTCCACACAGCATCTCTTATTTGGCTGGCCTTTACCTCACTGATTTTCATTTTTACATTCTATCTGTGTCGGCGCCTGTTTTTGCGGTATGAGATCGCCCTTCATCCCCTCTTTTATATTTTGGGGATCATTTTTTGGTACGGCCCGCTTCGAAAAGTATTTGGACTCGGACAAGTAGATATACTTTTGACATGCATTCTTTTAGCTGCTTTTTATGTATCGCAAAAAAAACAAAATACTTTGAGTGCACTTTTATGGGCGCTGTGTATTTCTTTAAAACTCCCGGCTGCTATTTTTATGCTCCTTTATCTTTGGAAAAAAGAATTTAAGTTGGTTTTTGGGGTCCTCCTCTTTGGCTTTGGCGTCAATTTTTTAGCTGCCCTCTCTTTCAATCCAAGTGACCCTTTTGAGGTGTTTCGCCACTGGTTTTTTCTTTTAGGCGCCTCTGGGCAAGCCCTGATGATCGACCTTCAAAACCAATCTTTACTGACACTTTTCATACGGTATTTCAGCAATCAAGATCCTTTTCACATCCATATTTTATCGCTTCCCCGCACACTGCTTTTATGGATGTATGCCCTAGTTTGTTTTTCCCTCTTCGGATTTTGTTTTTTGAATCTCAAAAAAATCCCAAAAAACGTTCAAGATCTTTATCTTTTTAATGCCTTGTGCATTTTTATGATTCTTCTCAATCCCAATGTCTGGCGTGCCAATTATATTGCACTCATGCCCGTTATTCTTTTTGTCTTGAGTCAAATAAAACAAAGATTTTACCTGTTTTGGCTTTTACTCCTCTTAAACATATTTACACATTCTGGCGCATGGAAAATCATTGGGTTTGAAACCCTGCACGGCACAAAACACTTACACCTTCTTTTTATGATTTGGCCCATGGAAGCCCTTGTTTTGTTTTTTCTTATGATTCGTTTATTCCCCATACAGCGCCCAAAACTGTCACTTTGAAAACGCCTTTTTTGTCAGTTTTGTTCAGGAATTAAACAGCCACTTTTCTAAGGTATTGGAATCACTTCGTAATTTTTAGCGTTCTTTTGGCATCCCTTTTGAAATAAGAAGAAGGTATGCGGCGTGTTGGTAAACAAAGACATTTAAAACACTTTGGAATCTTGGTGATGCTTGCCCTCCTGCAATTTGCGTGTGGCATGCCTGAAATGGGAAAGTGTGAATCATCGCTTTCTGCGGGACGTTATCTCATGTCTTCTGATTGTCGACCTTTGACCTGGGGCTATGAACTCCCCGTTCCCTTTGTGTATGGGAACTCATTGTCACAAGATGCCATCATTGCCTTTAACGAAGCCATCGACACATGGGAAAAAAGAACAGGCATCCGTCTTTTTAGTGTTATCCATGAAAATTATCCGGAATATGATGGCATTGAATTTAATACGAACCTTAATTTAATTGCGTTTCGTTCGGGCCCCAAATGGTCGCAAGAACCCATTAACGGAGACCCCGACAAAGAACCCGGTAAAACTGTTTACTACCATGACCAAAATTACCTCTATAATACAGATATTCATGTTAATAATGGCTACGCGCTTTCCCTGGATGGCCGCCCCGAAACGTTTGATCTCATTTCCATTGCTGTCCATGAACTTGGGCATACCCTGGGCTTAGATCACACCGATGATCCAGGAAGCGTCATGTATCCTCAAATTATGCCGGGTCAAAAGCGCAGGGAACCGAGCCCTGCTGACATTCAAGCCATCCGAAATGTCTATTTATCAATATTAAATTAAAATGAATTATTTTTTTCGTTTTGTGTATCGGCGTGTTTTCCTGCGTGAAACCGCCATTCGGCAAACTGTTTCTTTGGGTTCTGGGATATAAACCAAATCTAATTTTTCATACTTTTTTTGAAGTTGTAAAAACGTATAGTCTAAAAACCGCATTCGAAGTTGGTTTGGATTTTGTCTTAAATAATACCGCACCCAAAACCGTATGTTTCTGTCGTAGGCTTTCATCGAAGGGCCATGAAAAGCATATTTGGAATGCATTTTTCGAAGCTTCCCATCAAACTCTGGACTCATATGATACAATTCATGAAAAAGTGTATCCAGCTTTTCAAATGAGGACAGGTTTTGAAACCTGGGCATATAAAAATAAATAATGTATAAAATCTCTGTTCGCCCCACCTTCATTTTGTCAGTTTTATAGAGATAAATATTTTGGCCGCTTCTTTCGCGGGTGCTGTAATATCCATTTTCATATTTCATGGGATAAAGCTCTGCCCAAATACCATTAAAGCCCTTCCCTCTGGCCCTTGCCGTACTAATTAAAATTTTCTTGGGCTCAATGTGCGAAAAAATAGGGACTTTTTGGACGATATCTTCAATTAAAGCGCGAATGTGGTAGGCGAAATCAAACATATTAAAACGTATATTTAAGGGTTTGGATTTAAATTTGCAATAGCAAAATAAATGTCACTTTACGATGACACTTTGGGGCACTTTGTGTAAAGATTTATTTTTGGAATTAAAATTTCATCAATGATTTCAATGGCTTACAAAAATACTTTTCTGGCATAAAACTTGCTTTTTAATAAAGAAGAGCTATGAAACCCCTTTTAAAAATGATTATTGGATCTGCGACTTTGATTCTTCTCATTGGCCTTGTTTCCATGGTCAAAGCGGACGAAATCACAGCAACCGGTCGCTTGGGGGGTGCTGAAGTTTATTCCGCTAAGATTTTACCCAAAGGAAGCTTTGCTTTGGGATACGAAGAAGAATATTTTCAAAACAAACAGATTCTTTTTGATCAAAAAAATGACTTTCATGGCAGTCGTATTTTTATCACAACCAGCCCTTTTGAAAATATTCAAGTTTTCTTAAACCGCAGAACCTTTTTAAATAACAATATTAAACTTTTTTCAGCTTTAAATTCTGTCACTTATTCCCAATCGGAACTGGGAACGATCCTTTCAAAAGAAGTTTCAACACATCATTTTTTAGCTTTTGAGCCAACGGTTGTGCTCTTCAATGCCAATAGAGTAAAGTTCTTTGAAGCCAGCTCTTTTTCTGTGAGAGGGCTTTATACCCATGAAACGCTCTTTGGGGAAGAAAAGTCACCGGTTCGATTTCATGCCAACCTTCAATATTTTATGAATGAAGGCCGAAAAGTTTTAGACAAGTTTGATTTTTCAGGGCATACACAAAAAACACTCTATGGCTTATCTCGTTATTACAGCGTTCGGTATGGACTTGGGCTTGAAATGGAACTCGAAAAATTCTCTCCCTATATCGAGTACTCTTTAGACCAAATGCTTCGCGTAAAAGTTCCATTTTTGGATAATCCCAATCGCCTTTCAATCGGTGCTAAGTTTCGCCCCTTTGATCCCAATTGGGTTTTACATATCGGTTCTAATTTTGGATTTGCCTACGATCGCCATGATGATGTTTCTTCTACCCCTAATTTTAGTGGTTTTGTGGGATTGTCTTATTTTCCAAAAGAGAAAAGAGAAAAAATATCCAAAAAACAACCCGTTGTATCAATCACTCCAAAGAAAGAAGAATACCCCATCTATCCACTCACACCCACTGAAGAGATTCAATCCCCCAAAAAACCTGTCATCAGAGTGGCTGAGCCAAAACTTAAGAAAAAGAAAAAAACAAAAATTGAAAAATTAGAGCGCAAGTTTATTAGCGATGATGTATTAAAACAAAGTCTTCCAAAAGTGAATATCCCCTCAACCACCAAAGTTAAAACGCAAAACGAACCAACCACTGCGCCTACAAATGATTTTTCTGGACTTGAAAATCGAAATGCCAATGAAGAATCGCCGGATCGAGACTTTTTACTTCACTTTCGATAATGCCTGAGAGCGGGTTTCAAAACGGTCAACGACGCGTGGCATGTCTTTTTTCACCATGGCATTGACAATCATCGAAGGTGCAAAAAAACCAAATTCTACATCCAACGTATACGTGACTTTTGTTTTTCCGTTTTGAGGCTCCAACGTCCAACACCCACTATTTTTTTTAAATAAATTACTCTCCACCATCTCCCAAGACACCTCACGGTTTTCAAGCGTTCGAAACTGCAAGGTGTAATGAAACGTCTTCATCAAATTTAGCGTAAAGGACACCTGTTCTTTCTTTTTTGAAACGGTTTTGGCAGATGTAATTTCAGAAATAAACTCAGGGTATTTTTCAAAATCACAAACGACGGCGTAGAAATGTTTTGCAGGGATATCGATCGTTTTTGAAATGGAGACCTTAGACATAATGATAATTGGGTTTTTTATCAAAGTGATGAATGGCCGAAATTTCTCGAATGGTTCCGGTTTGGGAGCGCATCACAATAGAATGTGTCCTGGCACCCTCTTTTTTAAATTGAACCCCTTTTAAAAGCGTACCATCGGTCACCCCTGTGGCACAAAACATGACAGGCCCTTTGGCCAATTCCTCTAAAGTAAAAACTTTTGTAATATCCGGAATTCCCATTTTTTTAGCTCTTTGAATTTCTTCATTGTTTCTAGGTTTTAAAATACCTTCCATGTAACCGCCCATACATCTTAAAGCAGAAGCTGCCAAAACGCCTTCTGGCGCACCTCCAATGCCCATCAAAATATCTACCCCAGAGGTGGGATGACAGGTTGCAATCGCAGCAGAAACATCGCCATCTCGAATGAGCCAAATGCGCGCGCCTGAAGCCCGAACTTCTTGAATCAGATCTGCATGTCTGGGACGATCTAAAATAACAACTGTAATATCTTCCACCCCACACGCTTTGGCTTTGGCAATATTTCGAATATTTTCGGTGGCAGATTTTTGAATGGAAATGGCATGTCCTAAGCCAGGACCCACGGCAATTTTTTGCATATAGGTATCTGGCGCATGTAAAAAATGCCCTTGATTGGCAATGGCAATGCAGGCCAAGGCATTGGTATCGCCTCTGGCACAAATGGTTGTGCCTTCCAGCGGGTCTAAGGCAATATCTACTTTTGGGTGAGGCGCTCCTTTTCCTACTTTTTCGCCAATATAAAGCATGGGAGCTTCATCGCGTTCGCCTTCTCCAATCACAACGGTGCCATCAAAAAAAATACTGCTTAAGGTTTCCCGCATGGCAGAAACTGCCGCCTGATCTGCAGCTTTTTCATCGCCTCTGCCCATCCACCGGGAAGCAGAAATCGCAGCCGCTTCTGTCACGCGTACCAATTCTAAAGCAAAATTTCGATCCATAGGGGACGTTGTAACCAAACCTGGTTCAGGCGTCAAGTGAGTTAAGGATTCTTCGAGGCAGGGGAAGGATGCGATGTGGGTTCTTCACGCGTTTCAGTTTCTTGTACCAATTCTTCTAAATTTCTGGGAGGCGGAATGTCTTTGGCAGTTTCCAAATAGTTTCGAAGCAATACGCCTACGCGTTGAAGCGCAACTTCCATCGCCAAGCGCAGGGCAAAATTGGGAATCAATTCAGACATACCTTTTTCTGATTTTTCTAAATTTCCTTTAAATAAAACCAAAATACGATTCGAGTCTGAACGTCTTCGATAAAAACGCCTGCCATCTCCTTGGCTTTGAATCACACGCTGTACATGCTTTTGGCCATTGTATTTTTCAACGCTCACTGTGCCTTTTAATCCCACAAATCGCTCTTTGTCTTCCGTCTTTCTCCCAATGGATTTTGCAGGAATGACTTCCCAATGCACAATACCTTGACTTTCTTTTTCTTCTTCCCAAACTCTGGAATAGATTTCTAATTTATAGGTCAAAAGAAGCGCACTGACCTCTGTTTGCATAAAAAGATATTTTTCATATTTCCCCCCTTTTTTATGCACAATGAGTTCTGCCTTTTTAATATATTGGGGGGCAATGCGTTGCAGGTTTTCATAATCGCTCATCAATTGCATGGCTTTTGGAATTTCAACCCCTTCTACAATTCCGGCTGCTGTCATATCTAAATTCCGCTGTGAATTGAGGTCTTCAATCTTCACCACGCTAATCACCTGACGCTTTTCCATGTCTTTAATCACTTCTGGTTTTTCATAGAATTCGACGGAAAAGGCCATGATTGCAGGGAAGCATAGAAATCCAAAAAAAGAAAAAAAGATGAGTCTTTTCATATACATACGAACGTTTTTTAAAATGATGACCTCACGGGTGTTCATGTACTTAAATTATCGGCATACACAACAATTATCTTAAATAAATGTACGTACGGGCTTTATTATTTAAAACAATGCTTTCCGTCACTTTTTCCAAGCGTCTGGGCGCATTGGCAGGATCCAAAGATTCCGTATCTGCCACATAGCCTACGCCCGTTACTTTTGGGATTTTAAAAAACACAGAATACGGCTTTTGACTTTGTAAAAGCTCAGACACATTCCATTTCAGTGAAAATAACGCCTCCTCATTCTTTCCAAGCGATGGCACTAAAATTTTAGAAATAAGTTTCAAATGACTGGGCACATCTTCTAAGGTGGGGGTCCATAAGCGATATTTTTTTTCAAAAAGCTGGTCCATTGGTTTTAAAGGGTCATCAATGTCATCCACCGCATTTTCAGGCGTGGTATCGACATATACAAAAACTTCGGTAGGATCTGTTTTTGCCTTTTCGAGTTCTTCGGCCCTTAAATCTCCATACCCAAGATTTCTGACTTTAAAATCAATTTGAATCGCATTCTCAGAATCTGTGACAATCGGCTTTGTCGTAATATCTTCACTAAAAATAGCCAAATCGGGTTGAATGCTTCGAACGCGTCCTGAAACACGAAGCGCAGGATCTTGGGCCTTTAAAGG
>MGRI01000089.1:1023-1215 GCA_001798105.1 Deltaproteobacteria bacterium RIFCSPHIGHO2_02_FULL_40_11 | reverse complement strand
TATATTCTCGAATGACAGACCACATTTCCATTTTGGTGTCTTGAAAATTACTCACCCCGGGTAACTCTTCCTTAACTTGCTTGAGGGCTTCGATAATCCCTTGAGATCCAGCCACCTTATAAATTTTTGTATCCTCAATTTCTTTGCCATTGTGATGAATAGAGACTACTTTTTCTGGGAAATTTTCAGGAT
>MGRI01000089.1:882-977 GCA_001798105.1 Deltaproteobacteria bacterium RIFCSPHIGHO2_02_FULL_40_11 | reverse complement strand
AAAAACCAAATCAATGGCCTTTTTTACCGTGGCCCCATCGATGTCAAAGGTCCAAATGGTCCAACTCGCATCTTTCAAAGGATCGTAAATCAAAG
>MGRI01000089.1:585-774 GCA_001798105.1 Deltaproteobacteria bacterium RIFCSPHIGHO2_02_FULL_40_11 | reverse complement strand
CTAAAATGGCATTCACAAAAACATTTCCAAAATAAGATTCTGTATTCGTCGCCTTTACCAAATCGATTTCAGCATCTGCAACATGATCTGAAAAGATATTTTTTCCCCAGTCATTTCTCGCTTTATATTTTTGTGTGAGCTCTTGCTTGGCTTCATGAATAAAACCACGAATTTCTTGATCTTCGACAT
>MGRI01000089.1:0-487 GCA_001798105.1 Deltaproteobacteria bacterium RIFCSPHIGHO2_02_FULL_40_11 | reverse complement strand
CCCATCGCTCTTTTCGACGACAATCGGTTCCTGGTTCGCATTTGGAACCACCTTATTATGAGAATGCCCCCCAATCACCACATCTACGGAAGAAACATTTTCGGCAATATCTAAATCATCGCGATCCAGCATATGGGAAAGAAGCACAATGACATCTACATTCTCTACGCGTTTTAATTGTAAGACTGTTTTTCTAGCTTCGCTTAAGGGATTTAAAATTCGTACTGGCTCAAAGAAAAAGGAATAGAGGGGTTCATTTGTAGAAAGCCCAAACACGCCCACTTTAAAATAATCTTGCCCTTCTTTAGGCGTAAAGCCATCTTGTCCCGCTTTTAAAAACTTTCCATCTGTAAAATAAAAAATTTCATAGCGTTGAATCCTGTCTTTTAAACGATTGTCTTCCGGTAAAAACCGCCAATTCAAATTGGCAGATAAAAAACTAAACTTGGGCTGCACACGCTCTAAAACTTTATCCAAAACATAAGGG
>MGRI01000088.1:6667-8684 GCA_001798105.1 Deltaproteobacteria bacterium RIFCSPHIGHO2_02_FULL_40_11 | reverse complement strand
TGGTGTTTCATCATCATCGCCTTTTTGTTTTTTGATTTGATCCCCATCTTCATGACTTTTAATTTCAATGAGAAGTGTAATTTTGGAATCTTCGATTAAATCTAAAACCTGGGTGAGCGTTGGGAGCTTTTCCTTATAATACTTCCATCCAAACTTTTTAGAATACCCCGCAGAAATACGTTGTAAATAAGAATAAGGCCGCTCATCTACATTGCCATAACCTGTGGTGGTTCTTTTAAGGTCTCGGTCATGAATCACCACCACTTGATCGTCGCTTGAAAGATGAACATCTAATTCCATAAGCTCGGCCTTTGTATCCAGTGCGCGTTTAAACGACAGCATCGTATTTTCTGGATACGTTCCAGAAAGCCCACGGTGTGCAATAATGAGTTTTGACGTCGCCATGCCTTGCGAAAATACTACACTGAAAAGACTGACAAATAGCAATGTTTTTTTAAGCATATTTCTCCTTTTAGATCCCCGCTTTCGCGGGGATGACTACCTTAAAAACTTCGAACACTGTTCAAATAAAAGTTCCCTCGTATGTAAAAAATGGTCCTGGTCTTCTAATTTCACCAAAAAAGCTGGCGTTTGAAACATGGATTTTAATTCCATGGAATACTTAATTGGACAAATTGTATCATTGGCCCCATGAATAATCAAAACTTTTGCGCCATTGATCCCGGAAAGTTTTGGCAAGGGGTTATATTCCTCTAAAAGTCTTTTGAGATCTGAAGCCAGCGCTTGCCTTTCATAATTTTGGATCGACGGCTTTGTAATCGAAGCTAAAAAATCAACGCCTTTTTCAAAAGCTTCTGGGTGAGAACTTAAGTTAATAAAGGGCGCCAATAAAATAATTTTTCGAAGCGATGTATGGCGCACCAAAAGCATCACAGCCATGAATCCCCCCCAAGAAGCGCCAATCAGATTGATGTTTTCTTTTTTGTATCCTTCAGACTGAATATGTTCCAAAACCATTTCACTATCTTTTAAATTCCCATACAAAGAATACTGGCCTTTACTTTTCCAGGCCCCCCTGTAATGCATGACAAAGCATCGAAATCCTTTCAATGCCAATTCTTCTGCCAAATCATAATTTTTTTGGCTTCCAGGGTAGCCGTGCAAGAAAAGCACTGCATTTGATGAAGGTTTAGGCACTTTTGGGAAATATTCGCGAAGATAAATGTCCCCCAGGTATTTTTCCCCAATCTGAATCATATAGACAATCTATGTCATACCCCATTCAGACTAAATACGTAAAGACTTTCGTTCCTGTTGGGGACAGATCTCGTTAGAGATCTGTCCCCATATGCGCGTCCTACCACGATTGACAAATTCAATATTAAAAGATAATCCATTTTGTTACGCATGAAAAACATTGCTCTTCTTTTAATCATTTTTATTTTTCAAAACGCAACGCTCCTCGCTACAGACAAAGAAAAAGGAACCCTTTTATATGGCAATGTGGTGGCGCAAGATGGCACTTCTTCAAAAAAATATATTTATATGGAAAACGGTATCATTCAAGCTGTTTCTAAAAAACGCCCCAAAGTGGGAAGCAATATTCATTTTTTAAAAGTAGAAGGCTACATTTATCCCGGTTTGATCGATTTACATTCGCATAGCACATATAATTTCATGCCGCTTTGGGACCAAGCCGATGGGCAATTTGGCAATCGGTTCGATTGGCGAAAAAACGAACATTATAAAAAGATTTTTAGATCGGCATGGAAGCATGTTTTCTACAATGAAGACCAAAGCTTTTATGACGCTGCTGTTTTATTTTCAGAATTACAGGCTGTCGCAGGGGGCACAACGCTTTTACAACAATCGCATGAACTCGATAACAATCCTGAAGACGAATTCGATCCCAACGCACTTGCCAGAAAACTGCCTGTTCGCGGCACCGATTTTTCCGAAGATCTGGATTTAAAAGACGAAAAAAGAATTGTTTCGATTATTGATTTATTTGATTACAGAAAAACAACCCCCCCCGTACCCAAAGGGTCTTTAAACT
>MGRI01000088.1:0-6559 GCA_001798105.1 Deltaproteobacteria bacterium RIFCSPHIGHO2_02_FULL_40_11 | reverse complement strand
ACCATGACCTCTATTCCAGAAATGAATTTGAAGCCCTTATGAATCATGCCCTTTTTTCAGATCCCCAAAATTCTCCCAAACCACCCGTTGCACTCATTCATGCAAGCGGCATCGATCCCAATAACGACAAACACATTGAATTTTTAAAAACATGGAACATGGGGATTGTGTGGTCGCCGGTTTCAAATTTACTCCTCTATAATGATACGCTCGATATTGAAACCTTGGTTTCAAAAGGCGTTACCATTGCACTTGGCTCCGACTGGAGTCCTTCTGGATCGAAACATGTTTTAGACGAAGCTCGATTTGCAAAGTTTTTCTTAAATAAAATTCGCCAAAATAAATTCATTCAAGAAAGAAATTTACCTGCCATCACAGATACACAGATTTTTCAAATGATGACTTCCAATGCTGCCAAACTTTTGGGGCTTGAAAACTATGGCGCCCTGGAAGAAGGAAATTTGGCAGACTTGGTTGTGCTTTCAGACCCCGACACAACAAAAACGGCCATGGAATCTTTATTTACAACCGACGTCCGGTACCTGTCTTTGGTCATGATTGGCGGAAAAGCCGTGTATGGAGTTGAGGATAGTGTTAAAAAATTAAACCTTGAGGTTCAAAAATTGCCGAGCGTGGAAGGGGCAAGCGTACAAAATAAAGTTTTTGCCATGGATCCAAGTTTAAAAATAAATGTTGAAAATTCGATGAATCAAATTGAAGCAGCATTGGATCAATTTTCTTTAGAAAACAAAATTGATCCCCCCATTCGTAGAAGTAATCTTTTAAGTAGTTCCGATAAATTTTATCAACAAAGAATCAGCGCTTTACACCTTTTGGTGAGAGCCTTATTTACAAATGAATTTAATGAAGATTCCCGCCTTCGCGGGAATGACAGTGAGGAGGAAAAATGAAAAAACAAATTATTCTATTTTTAGCCCTTTTATTCGCACTGCCCGTCATGGCAGACGAAAGAAGTGATCGTGAAAAACTACGTGGCAACCCTTGGGAATATGACCAAGGCCCAGAATACGACTCAGAAATCTTACAGCACTTGATGTCGCTTCCCAATTACAGAACGCTGGGGAGAAAAGTCATGGGAGCTTTTGGTGAACGCGAACAAGAGCGATTTCGATGGCACTGGGGACCTGTGTTTTACAGAGGCCGTTTGGGAAAAAACCAAGTGAAGGTTTTAATCATTGGTCAAGAAGGCGGACAAGATGAAGCCTTTTCAAAACGCGCATTTACAGGTGGCACCGGCCAATCCATGCAGCATTTTTTAAATTACATTGGCTTAAACCAAAGTTATTTATTCTTAAACACCTTTATTTATTCCATTCGAAGCCAGTACCAAGATGTTGAAGTGGATGAAAAAACGAAAGACGAAAAGCTTCCCAATGCTTTTGAAGGCGATGTGTGGTTGGCGCAAAGCTTAGAAAGCCCCATTGCGCGTCACAGAAACGAACTCTTTGACCTGGTTTTAAAACAAAACCCAGATTTAAGATTGGTGGTTGCCGTAGGTAGTGGCGCCAAAGACTCTGTGCAAACATGGGTAAAAGCACATGGCGGAGAATGTACAAAATTTCGAGATGTTTCAAGTTGCGATGCAAGTGTTTTAGGTCCCAACGTAGAACTCATTGGTGTTTTACACCCCGGCGCAAAAGGACAAGCTAAAAATGATGCGGAAAGAAAGCAAATTGCTGCAGGACTTGAAAGAAGTTTTCAGGCTGCTGCCGATCGCGCTGCCCGATTAATTCATCTCAACCCGGATTGGCTGCCCTTAGATGAAGGCGCCACCCGACCCAACGTTCTTGTCCAAGAAGATGAAGAAGGAAATGAATCTGTAACCTTTGACAAAAGATATGACGACAGAAACGACCCTGTTCCCCACAGAGATTTTTCCTTTGGATTGATTTGGACCATGGGGAAAGGTTCTACAACCTCAAACAGACAAGGCGCGTCTATTGTTCCTTTTTCAGATGACGGTCATTATGCAAAAAACAGAAAATATGAAGTTTATTTCCCAAGATCTGAATCGATTAACAAAATTGAGTATTCCGGATATCAAGAAATTGAAGGCGACGTTTCTTACGAACCCACAAAATCAGATCTCAATGCCTATGACAGAGGACCAGGCAGTGAATTTGCAAAGCTTTTAATGGGCGGCGAAGAAGGTCTCCATTGGCCCGATTTTGAAAAATTAGGCGCAGTGAGCCATGCTTCATTTGGACATGGGGCGGTTTTCCGAGGCCGTTTGGATGAAGCCACTGTTTTGGTGGTTGCAGACCAACACTCGCATGACGACATGATGCGCGGCCGAGCCCTCATTGGCGATGCTGGACAAAAACTTCAGCATTTCTTACGCAATATGGGGATTACACAAAGCTATGCCATTATTCGTACCCTCCCCGTGGATACGCTGGGATTGGATGCTAAAAAAGTCCGAAAAATTTCAACCCACAAACAAGTGGAACGCGTTCGAAAAGCGGTTTTAGAAAGAATACTCTCGCGTAATAACACGCTCGTTATCTTAACGGTTGGAGAACATGCTGCAGATGCTGTCTCAAAATTAAACACAGACAAAATTTCTGTTTTTAACTTGAAATCAGCTTCCGACAAAAATGCGGCCGAAGACTGGTCAAAACAATTGAAACGCATCTTAAAAGTCAAGTATCCCAGAGACGATCAAAAATTAGAACGCGCATTTACGTATAAAGACAAAGATTGGAAAAATACACGTCTTGAAATCAACAGGCGCGATCTTCCCTTTGGCACCGTGCGATGGATTGGAACCTCTGGAAACTTAACCGAACGTGCACTCAAAGACCGACGTGGCAATTACACTCCCGGGGATTATTATAAAATATCGATGCCAGGTTGGGCCAATGCCGAAAAAGCTTCGAGACTTTCAAAGGAAGAATCTGCTGCGCTTTCAGACGGCGGATGGCTGGATAAAAGACCCCGCGAAGAAAGACGCGTCGACCGCATGCGTGCGGAACGTAAAGGGAAATAACCTTTAGGCATGCCCTTACACGCAGTTATTTCAGATCTCGACGGGGTTATTGTTAATTCCGAGGACGCGCATTATTTATCCTTTAAAAAAATGATGCGCCAGGATTATGGCATTGAATACGATCAAACCAATGAGCGTATTTTTTTAGGCACCACAGATATTTTTGTTTTTGAAACGCTTAAGAAAAAACATCCGAAAATCAAAGAATCTCTCAGTGACCTCATCCAAAGACGAAACCAATATTATTTTGAAACCTTTGGGAAAGAAGTTCACCCCCTGCCCGGTATTTTAGATTTTTTTAAGCATTTACAAAAAAATAAAATCCCGCTCGCCATTGGGACCAACGCCTCTCGCCAAGTCGCACAATTTGTCATCGACACCTTAAGCTTAAAATCTTACATCCAAACGCATGTCTGCGCAGATGACGTCAATCGCGGGAAACCAGACCCAGAACTTTTTTTAAAGTGCGCTGAGAAATTAGAAGTGGATCCTAAAAACACGCTCGTTATCGAAGACAGTAATTACGGCGTTCAAGCCGCAAAAGCTGCTGGCATGAAATGCATTGCCATCCCGTGTGGGCCGACAAAAGGGCAAGACCATTCACAGGCCGATTTGGTTTTAAAATCCGCGACAGAACTTACCCCTAAAGTTCTTGACGCTTTGTTTTAAATTCTCTATCCCTAAGGGTATGAAAAATTTAAAAATTATTTTGCTTTTAAGTACCTTGGTTTTCGCTTTCTCTTGCACAAAAAAACATAAAAAAGAAATTTGGGTTTATACCTCGATGTATAAAGACATGATTGAAATGATGAAACCTGATGTCGAAAAAGCTTTTCCAGATTTAAAAATTCAATGGTTTGCTTCCGGCAGTGAAAAAGTGGGCGCAAAAATTAATGCAGAAATTTCTGCAGGTCAACTCCAAGCAGATGTTTTAATGACTTCTGACCCTTTTTATTACTTATCTTTAAAACAAAAAAATCTACTCTTACCCTATGAATCTGAAAATGCCCAAAATATTCCGCCCCATTTAAAAGACAACGACAACACATTTGCAACACAACGCATGCCAGTTGTTGTCATGGCGTACAATCGAGACATGCTCAGGCCAGATGACGCCCCCACGACATTTAAAGAATTGGCAGAGCCCAAATGGAAGGGAAAAGTCGTCATGGGCTCTCCCTTAGAATCTGGAACAACGTTTACAGCTGTAGCCACCCTTTCCAAAAAATATGGATGGGAATATTTTAAAAAATTAAGAGAAAACCAGGTGGTTTCAGCAGGCGGGAATTCCACCGTTCGCGCGAAACTGGAAGCCAAAGAATATCCCATTGGGATTATTCTTTTAGAAAATATTTTACATGCAAAAACGCAAGGAAGTCCTTTGGAAGCCATTTACCCTGAAGATGGTATTATTTTGGTTCCCAGTCCTGTCGCCATTTTTAAGCGAACGAAGCATCCTGAAGATGCAAAAAGAGTCATTGATTATTTATTTTCAGAAAGTGGACAAAGATGGATGGTGAAAGCCTATATGTATTCTCCCAACCCAATTCTTCCCCCTCCCGATGGCGCCAAAACCTTTGGGTTTGTGCTGAAGAATGCTTTTCCATGGAATCAAAAATTTGCACAAGATGTCTTAGACAGCCATCACGAGATTAAAGAAAAATTTACAAAAATTATGTATGAGTAAATGACTTCATACATGAAACGTTTTTGTACACCACAGCACCTTATTCTTCTATCTGCTTCATTTGTATTATTGTATTTTGCGGCGCTTCCGTTATTTTTGCTCATTCTAAAAAGTCTCTCGCCCGAAAATATTGAAAGCTATCAGGAACTTTTAAAGCAATCGAATTGGATTGCGCTTTTAAATACCCTAAAGCTTTGCCTCATTACCACATCCATGACGGTTGTCATTGGGGTTCCTCTGGCTTGGCTTTTACATAAAACAGATCTGCCTAAAAAAAGCCTTTGGAAATCCCTTTTTGCCATTCCTTATATTATCCCCCCTTATATTGGCGCCATTGCCTGGATTAAACTTTTAAATCCAAATTCTGGAAATTTAAATCTGCTTTTAATGCAGGTTTTTGGCCTCGAAAAAGCGCCTTTTAATATTTATTCACTTTTGGGGACCAGTTTTATTTTAGGATTATTTTTCTATAGTTTTATTTTTTTATCGTGCATCAATGCGCTTGAAAAAATGGATGACGCCCTGGAAGAAGCAGCCAGAACCTGTGGCGCATCCAGGCTTAAAACATTTAAAGATATTACGCTTCCGCTTCTCACCCCCGCCCTGGCCAGTGGCATGATTTTGGTCTTTATGGCAACGGCGGCCTCTTTTGGGGTGCCTGCCTTGGTGGCCATGCCAGAACGTATTTTTGTCCTCACCACAAAAATTTATACGCATGTTTTAAGCTATAGCGGTGGCATTTCAAAGGCATCGGCACTGGCCATGGTTCTCATGGCCGTTGGCTTTTTAGGGCTTTGGCTTTCAACCCTTCTCCTTCGAAACAAACGCTATACGACACTCACTGGAAAATTTGGAAAAGGAGATCTCATTCACCTTAAAAAAATGAAGTGGCCCACCGTTTTTGGCTTAAGCACGGTTTGGTTTTGCCTCGTAGCGCTTCCCCTTTTAACCATTGTGATTTCTTCTTTTTTAAAAGTATATGGCGGAGAACTCACACTTTCCAATATGAGTCTTGCCAAATACAAGTACGTTCTTTTTGGATTTTCACAAACCGGAAAAGCGTTTAAAAACAGTCTGATCTTTGCGGTGATTGCGTCTACGCTTTCCGTCTTCATCGGCGCGTTTGTTGCCTATTTAAAAGCAAAAACACAAATGAAGGGTCGAAACCTCATCGATTTTTTTGCGACACTTCCCTATGTGACGCCCGGCATTGTGGTTGCTATTGCTTTAATTTTAACTTTTTCCGGAAACCTGGGATTAAACCTGTATAACACCCTATGGATTCTCATTGTCGCTTACACGGTAAAATATATTTCGTTTGCCATTCGAAACACCGTTGCAGCTTTGGAACAAGTGGACACCAGCCTGGAAGAAGCTGGAAAAACCTGTGGTGCTGGATGGTTAAAAGTATTTTTTACAATTTTAATTCCCATTTTAAAACCCACACTCATTGCAAGTTGGTTTTTAATTTTTATGCCCACATTTTCAGAACTTACCATGTCGATTCTTTTGGTCGGCCCTGAAACAGAAACCATTGGAACGCTTCTTTTTAATTTACAAAATTATGATGATCCCCAATCGGCTTGCGTCTTGGCAACGGTAATCGTCTGTGTCATACTCACAGCCAATTTTACAGTTAAAAAACTAACCCAAGGAAAATACGGTGTCTAAAGTTGCATTAAAAAATATTGTGAAGAAATTTGGGGCGACAACAGCCGTTCAATCCACAAATTTAGAAATTGAAGCTGGAAAATTTATTTCGCTTTTGGGGCCCTCAGGCTGCGGCAAGACCACAACGCTTCGCATGGTGGCAGGACTTACAGAACCCACAGAAGGTGAAATTTACCTGGGAAGTCAGTGTG
>MGRI01000087.1 GCA_001798105.1 Deltaproteobacteria bacterium RIFCSPHIGHO2_02_FULL_40_11 | reverse complement strand
GATTTGGGCTGTGGTATTGGCGATCAAACAGCTCTTTTGTCGCAGCGAGGAGCAAGTGTAATTGGAATTGATCAAGATAGTGAACTTCTTGAGCAAGCACGGAAGAAAAATATTTTAAATTCAAAATTTATTGAGGCTAACATTGCCGATTTATCAAAGTTAGACCTTCCTAAAGTTAATGGCATTTGGTGTAGCTTTACTACAGCATACTTCCCACATGTTGAACAACCCCTTAAAAGCTGGCTTAAACATTTAAAACCTGGAGGATGGTTAGCGGTTACCGAAATGAGCGGGTTATTAAACCATTCTCCCTTATCTATACAGACACAATCTGCTATTCAGAGTTTTTATCAACTCTTATTTGATAAAAATCTGTACGATTTTAATATGGGGAAAAATTTTGAAAAAGCCATAAACGCACTCTCCTTAAAATTAAAACAGAGGATTTTGTTAGAAGATAAAGAGCTATCACAGAATGGAAAACTCTCTAAAGATGTAATAGAAGCCTGGGAAAACAGGCTTGAGAGAATGAAAGGATTACAAAACTATTTAGGCGACAAATATAATGGATTTAAAGAGGAGTTCATAGCTTGTTTAAATCGGAAAGATCATATCTCTAACTGTTCTGTCTATTTTTATCTTATAAAGTGTCGATAACCGCTTTTTTTGGAACGAAACAGATGCCCACTACTTCTATCAGTTAAAGCCTGAGATTCTTCGACTTCGCTTCAAAATGACTAAACGATGTCATCCTGAGACCGAGCTGAAATTTTTTGAAAAAGTTGTAAATTTCCGAGTCAATATTTTTGGATACCGATGTTTTTTAAGAAAAAATATTGGTGTCTATTTGAACTTTTTTCAAATCGATATTTTTTCAAGTCGATGTCCACACGTCATAGTCCGTTCAAGTATGCGCTACTTTATCCTGTAATCCGCTGAGATCCTTCAGGCGCAGGATAACGGGAGTGTATATTCCAGACAGCTATTTTTAAGCGCAAAGTTTGTATACAATCCTAGAGATATTTTGAAGCGTTGGATTTCCTTTTTTTGACAGCATTCGATAAAGTGTTCTTCTAGATATGCCTGTTTTCTTCTGGATATCTTCTTTATTCCTTAATTCTAAGTGAGCCTTTAGAATTTCTTTGAATCCCTCTGGGTCATCTGTTTTTAAGCATTCCCATAAAGCTTTTGAAATATATTTTTTATCTCTAACTCTTTTTGTTGCTTGAAATTCACTTAACTTCCCAATTTTCTTAAGTTTAAATACTGGCATATCGCTGTAAGATGTTCTTTGCTTTTTGAATATCTTTTTTTTGGGCATTTTTCTTTCCTCCATTTAAAAGTAAAATAATTTTCTGTCCGACGCGCGCAAAATATATTCTTAATCCACTTTTCCATTTAAGCTCTGCTACGCCATCATTTAGGTATTTCCAGTTTCCAAAGTGATCAAACGCTTCAATTCGAGAAACCCTGGCGTCAATAAGCGCTTGTTCCTTGATCGAGCATTTTGAAAACCAGATGTTGAACTCCTCCGTTCTAAGAACCTTCACTTGTTAATAGTGCCATATATGGCACTTCTTGTCAAATGCTTACTAAATAGCAGGTGGAGATTTTGTTGCCGCATCAAAAGAAAAATAAAATCAGTCGATCGATAGGTTTTTGTTTTTTATTTCGATCCAAATGATGGGGTAAGGGCTGAAATCCATCTAAGAGATTTTTGTATGTCATACCCCGCGAAAGCGGGGTATCTATATTTGGAAATTGTATTTTTTTCGGGATATCAAAAACACGCCATGCGCCATCTAATTTTACAAAAGCCAAAGAATAGGCAGCTTTGGGTTTAAAATCGTAAAAGAAAGCATCCACGCCTGCATAGGTACACAGCAATGAAAAAAGATCATTCATTTGATCGGGTTCACCATAGCCGCGAATGGCAATGTGGAGCGGGTGGTCATCTACAATTGTAAACCCTTTGGGTGTGGGGTGAATGTTTTTTGTGGTCCATTCATAGATGGCTTGGACTTTGTCTTTGGGGGATTTTAAATCTCCAATAATCTTTAAAGCCAGCCTTTTGGTTTCAAAATGGCGGGAGAGAAAATTTGTGGCTTTCATATAAAGGGGAAGCGTTTCTTCATGGAGTTCGAAGTTAATCCCCACCTTGGTATGGGTGGGAAGCTGGGCCAGGGTATATAAAAGGACGATCAATGCGCTGCCAAATGCCAAAAATTTAAGCTTGGATTTCATGCGTGAATTTTGTTATAAAAAGCAAATGTTGTCAAAGGAACAAATCTTAGTTACTGGCGCGGCTGGGTTTATTGGTGCCAGGTTTGTGGAAGCTGCTTTGTCTAACCATCACGTTATTTCTGTGGATAAAGCATCTTATTTTAAAGAGCGAAGAGAGCATGCGCGCATTCCTTTTCAAACCATCGTTGATCGGGACGATCTTTTTACGTGGTTGACCAAAAACCAACCGAAATTGTCTGCCATCATCCACTTGGGGGCGTGTACCGATACCACAGAAATGGATGTGGATTATCTGACGCAAATCAATTTAGAATATACAAAAAAGATTTGGGCCTATGCCGCAAAGCATCAAACCCCCTTGGTGTATGCCAGTTCTGCTGCAACGTATGGGGAGGGGGAATTGGGGTACGATGACAATGAAGACCTCATTCCAAAATTAAAGCCATTGAATCCCTATGGCAGATCCAAACAAGATTTTGATTTGTGGGCTTTGGATCAAGAAAAAAAGGGAAACCATCCACCGACTTGGTCTGGGTTTAAATTTTTTAATGTGTATGGCTTCGGCGAGCGCCATAAAAATAATATGTCTTCTGTGATCCTGAAATCTTTTGATCAAATTCGCGCCAAAGGCTTTGTGAGACTTTTTAAAAGCCATCGAGCTGGAATTTCAGATGGCGAGCAACAAAGAGACTTTGTTTTTGTAGGCGATGTCATTGATGTTTTAAACTTTGCATATCAAAAGCCCATTCAAAGAGGCATTTATAATTTAGGAACAGGCCAGGCCCGAAGCTTTTTAGATTTGGTTCGGGGTGTGTTTCATGCGTTAGGCAAAAAAGAAAATGTAGAATTTATCGATACGCCCATTGAAATTCGAGATAAGTACCAATATTTTACAGAAGCTCGTATGGAAAACCTGAAGCAGCAGGGCTATACAAAAAGTTTTACGTCGCTTGAAGCGGGTATTGAGCAATACGTGGCCGAACTTTTAAAAAATGTAGGTTAGTCATCCCCCGCGAAGGATCCCAAACGTTTCTAATATCTTTCCGACTTCTTCCATCGGTAACCCCACAACATTTGAAACTGATCCTTCCATTTTTTCAATAAAAGCATCTCCTTTTTCTTGAATGGCATAGGCGCCGGCTTTGTCGAGCGGCTTTTCAGTTTCAACGTAGTTTTTAATTTCTTCTTCCGTTAGTTTTCGAAATATAATTTTTGTGGAAACAGCGTTACACACAGAATTTTGGGTATCGGTATCGAACACGCAAAATCCAGTAATCACTTCCTGTGTATTCCCAGATAAAAGGCTAAGCATATGGCAGGCTTCTTTAAGATCTTTGGGTTTTCCTAAGACATGGTTTTGAACCACAACCAAGGTATCTGCTGCTAAGATAATGCCTTGGTTTCGTTGAGAAACATCGAATGCTTTTTGTTTTGCAAGGGCTATGGCATTTTCTTTAGGCGAAAGGTTTGGGTTTAATGTTTCTTGAATCAAGCTTTTTCGAATTTCAAAGAAGTAGCCAGCTTCGTGAAGCAGTTCTTTTCGTCTGGGTGATGCAGATGCCAAAATCAATTTTTTCATTTACCACCACGTATGCTGATCTTTCCAATAGTCCATGGGAAATTCTTTTTCATGGGCATACCTTTGGCAGTATTGCCTGTATCTTTCAAGTTCTTTTTTGTATTTTTCGTTTTTAAAATGAAAGGGGGTATGGGGTAAATCAATTAAAGTTTGTTCCACTTTTTTGCAATTTTTCTTTTGAAAACGCCAATCATAATTTTTTAAATCGCGTAAATCATACGTTGCATAGGCTGTAATGCAGGCTTCTTCATTAATATAGGCTTCAAAGTAGCTTGAAACCAAATCATGGAGTGTTTTAAAAATGGGGCGTCTGCCATGAAGCCCAATGTCTTTGGATACGCCAACCGTTCCATAGAGACCCTTTTTTTGAAACAGAAAAAGCACATGATCAATTTTGTCTTTGGATTCCAGGTCTAAAAGTAGCGGGGGATAGCCGTGTTGCTCTAGAATACAGGCTGTAAACAAGGCACCTTCCAGACAATGTGCTTTATGATGACGCGCAACGTTTCGAAATGAAAAAAGGGTATCTTTGGGATTATAAGGAAGCTGATAGAGAAAATTTTGAACTTTTTGAGGGGTATTTAACTTTTGGATGAGTAAACATTCCTTTTGTGTAAATGCATCTCTCATGAAAAGGTATCTTCAATATAGCGCTTTTTTTATGCAAAATCTATGATATATAGAGGCATGCAAAAAAACAAACCTGTTCGACTTCAAAAAGCAATTGCAGACTTGGGTGTCTGCAGCCGAAGACGCGCTGAAATCTTGATCCAAGAAGGAAAAGTGCGTGTAAATGGTAAAGTGATTACCCAGATGGGTGTAAAGGTAGATCCCAGATCCGATGAAATTCAGGTCGTAGGAAAGGCGTATGGCGCTCAAAAACAAGAAAAAGTTTATTATTTATTTTACAAACCTAAAAATACGGTTTCTACACTTTCCGATCCTGAAGGCAGGCCTTGTTTAACAGACCATGTGAAATATTTAAAAACACGCGTGTATCCCATCGGTCGGCTCGATTTTGAATCTGAAGGGCTGATGATTTTAACCAATGATGGTGCGTTGACCCAAAAAATTACGCATCCTTCAAGCGGCATTCATAAAACATACGACGTGACCGTAGATCAAGCGGTTACCCAAGAGAAACTGCAATGCCTAAAAGAGGGGGCTGTTGTTGAAGGGAAAAAAGTCGTTCCTGTTTCGTGCGAATGGAGTGCGTTACGTTATCCTGAGGGGCGAAGACCTGAAGGCTCTCGGTTTTTAAAATTTGTTTTACAAGATGGACGTAAGCGAGAAATTCGTGTGATTTGTGAAAACAATGGATTCAAAGTAACGCGCCTGGTGCGCGTGGCCATTGGAAAAATTGAACTTCGAAATTTGCGTTCTGGGGAACTCAAACAAGTTGACAGTCAAACAATTTTACCGCTATTTTAACTTTGAGTATGCACCCATAGCTCAACTGGATAGAGCAACTGATTTCTAATCAGTAGGTTCCAGGTTCGATTCCTGGTGGGTGTATTTTTTATAAGATCCAATTTACCCAAAGATTGCCATAATGATAATCGTAGTCGTCAATGTTATTGCGACTGTCGATGTCGTACTTTCCAAATCCATAGCCGGGGGTAATGGTCAGTGTCTCCGAAGGTTTCCAAGCAATTTTTACTTCTAGGCTTTGTTGTTTTTGATCGATGGCGTTGGGAAGGGCTTGGCTTTCAAAATTAATATAATTATCAGACCAATTGATGCTATGTGTTGCTTTGAAAGAGAAAGAGGAAGACACATCGTAATTTAAAGAAGAAAGCACGGCTTTATAATCACTGTTAAAATAGGGGATGGGAAGGGTGGCATTTCCACCTGCCGGAGTTTGGGTTTGAATCTTGTTAAAGGCCAGGGTTTCAACCAGAGTCAACTGATTCATGGGCATAAGCGTTGCAATATAGGCATGTTTAATGCCATTAAAATAAGAGCTTTCCGGATCCAATCCTTCTTTTTGCATAGAATATTTTTTAGAAAACCATTCGTAGCGAAAATTGAGATGAAACCAAGACAAAGGGCGGACTGCAAGATTTGTATGAAAGCGGTTGGTGAGCTGCGTTAAGTCATCCACAAACGCAGATTTATCGGAGGAACTACTGGCTGCGGTTTCCCTGCTATCTTTATACTTGTCTAAATCATGTTTAAAATTATATTGCGCCGAGACTTTTAGCCACTGGAACGGATAAGAATAAAAACCAACGCTCATTAAATACTTTAGAATCGTTTGGTCTGTCTCTCTAAAAAAGTTATTGGTTGAATCTTCTTGGTTGGTTTGATCTTCTTTAAGTGTAATTGCATTTTGTTCAAACTCGGCTCGGGCATAGGGAGTAAATCGATTCCACCCTTTATAATTTAAATTGAACTGTTCTCCAATTTGCCATCCAAAATCAATATTTTTCATATTAAAAGTTTCATCCACCGTGCCATTCGGCGTATCTGTATCTTCTGGATAGGTTGCTTTTGAAATACGTTTTTTATAGGCCGTGCGCACGCGGCCATTTAAAAACCAGTTTGTGCCAAGCGTGTAGAGCATAAAAGGACTAAAAACGAGCTGATGCAAGGTGTGTTTGGCTTGTGCGTCAATAAAGTTTTTGCCACTGGTGCCAGCACCATTGCTATCAAACGTATCCAAGTTTTCTGTTTCTTTGCCATAGGTGTTTTCATAGCGAAGCGAAAATCCCCCCAAAAGCTTGTCTGAAATGAAATCTTTTTCTCCTAAAATGGTAGAGGTAAAAGATTTTTCTTTAAAAACCTCATCTTGTTGCTGTAATTTTGCAGCCGTGTCTTGATTTTTTTCTTGATACAGCGTTTTATCTCGAAACCGGACAAAGCCTTGCTCCAGTTTTAGCTTTCCAGTTTCATAGGCTTTCTGAAAAGCGAGATTAAATTCGTGTAAATCGTATCCTTTTTGTTCTGTGTACACTGGGACAATGCGACGTTGTGTGGCGCCTTGCTGCGCATTGGCCCAATTGTAATTGGCAAAATCGCCAGACTTATGTTTATACGCGTACTCAAATTCACTGGACCAGGTTTCAGAAAGTTTTCCCCCCATTTTTGTGGACAAGTCGGAAACAAAAAGCTTGAGGTCTTTATCTAAGGTAAAAGAATTGGGTTCTGTGGTGTATGTTTTATAGTAGCCGCCACTATTATCATAATACTTTGTAAAAGATTGAAATTTATTTTTGATATAAAACAAATCTTTATCTTCTTTGTGGAAAATATTGAAAAAAAGATCGTAGTCTTTATTGGGAATTAAAGCTTTACCTTGAAGTTCCGTATCAAATTTTCCTCCCAACACATTTGGAAAAAATTGAAAACTTTCAACGCCCCAATTTGAAACTTTGGTCATGTTTTGTTCTTCAAATTTTTGTTTATCTTTTTCGACATTAAAAAAGATAAATCCTGGGGTGAATTGAAGCACGGGATCTTTTGCAAATCCCAAAAGAGGGGAAAGCAAGAGCATAAAAGGAATTATTTTTTTCATTAGTACCTCAAATGGTCATCAAAATTGGAACCATGTACTTGCGTATGGCACCCTGCACTCCAGCAGTTGCCGCGGGGTGCAAAGGCGCTATGACTTCGTTTTCCAACTGTAGGCCAGTTGGGCTGAACGTGACATTTCAAACATAAATTTAAGTCGTTTTGAACCAAAAGCTTAGGGTGAATGGAGCCATGGGGGTTATGGCATTCCGTACAAGAAGAGCTTAACGCTTCATGCTCCCAGGTAAAAGGGCCTTTTTTATCGCGATGGCAACTTACACATACGTCATTTGTGCCACGAATGGAGACTGCCGACCAGGGCTTGGCATCGGGCCCATGGGGATCGTGACAGCTGGTACACGTCATTTTGCCTTCTTGGATGGGGTGATGGTACTGCAAATTAAATTGTGCCTTTTGGTCAATATGGCATTGAAAACAAGATTCGTTGTCTTTTTTAAGCGTTAAAATTTTAGTTTTATCGCCCCCGCCAGCAACGTGCAGGCTTCCTGGACCGTGGCAACTTTCACATGTTGTGCCATGGACGCCTTCTACGCCTTTCAATTCAATTCTGGCATGCGCAGATTTTTCAAAGTTTTTGGCATGGTCTGTATGACAAGACGCACAGGTATCGCTCCCCACATATTTTGCATTGGGTTGGACATTTTTAAAGTAAGGAGGATCTACAACAATGTTTTGATTCATGTGGCAAGAAATAACTGTAAAAGCAATGCAGAAAAATAATATCTTTAGTTTCATCGTATTCTATTGTTAGCCAGTCTAAATATTTATTTCAACAAAAATGCCGCAAGAATATATGATCTAGGTCATATAAATAATTTTTATTTTTTTTTCATGGAAATAAGTCCGAAAAACATGCACAATAGATTTCATGCAAATTGGGATTACACTCAACCAAAAGTATTTGAAGGGATCTATTGTATTTTTGGGGTTGATTTTTCCTATTCTTTTAACGCTTGTAACGGTGCCACTTTCATTTCACCGCGCAAAATCTGTAAAGTTTTGTAGCGCGTGTCATACGATGACGCCTTTTGTAAATAGTTTAAAACATCCTGAGAAAGAAGGGCTTTCGGCCAAGCATTATCAAAGAGGGTGGGTGCATCAAAATGCGTGTGCAACCTGCCATGCCGATTACGGCTTTTTAGGGCCTTTGGATTCAAAAGTTCGGGGTTTTCGGCATCTTTTAGCGTATTACGTTTCGCCAGACAAAAAAGAACCCCCCAAACTTTATCAGCCTTTTCCCAATCAAAATTGTCTGCATTGCCATGGAGATTTGGAACGGTTTCAAAAAAATCCGCCCCATCTGGAGGTAATGGCTCAAATTCAGTCCGGAGAGGTGAGCTGTTTAATGTGTCATGCGCCCGCGCATGTCTTCCATGAAGGAGAAGCACGATGAGTTTAAAAGAATGGCTCTTTGTTTTAAGTTTATCCATCAATTTATTTACAACGGTTTTATGTTTGTTGGTAACAACGCCGCTCACCATGACTCTTTTTTATTTTCTGGGGATTCCGTGTTTGGTGGGGGCACTCTTTTTTTATGGGGTCTTATTATTTGGAAAGACGTCTTAAGCTCTCAACCCTGCCAGTTCTTGTAAAAGGTGCCAATTTTTAAGTCTATCTTCTTGTGCTGCTTTCATGGCCAAAGAGGGGCTTCCGTTTGCATCAAATTGTTTTGAAAACCGTCCTTCTGTTTTGGCAAAGGCCGTAAAGTCAAAAACGTTTTTGGTCTTTGGATCGATATACCAATCTTGTGTAGCTGCAGGATTTCCTTTTAAAGAAAGTCTTTCTTTTAATTTTTCGCCGCGATGAGGATCATACGTTAAAAGAGGAAAAGCTCGAGATGTAACGGCGGCTTTGCTCTGCTCGGATGCTGCGTTATCTCGAATACCATGCTCGGGCGGACAGGAGGCATAAACATTAACGAGTGCTGGGCCTGGAAATTCATTGGCTCTTAAAATAGCTTGGTAAAAATGAGTGGTCATGGAAGTTACGGTTTGTGCCACATAAACATCTGGATGCATAAGTGCAATATTTGAAAGTTCTTTTCTACGTTCCGATTTTCCGGAAAGTTTTGAACCGTGGGCTGCCATTTTTGCATTTTGCGATGTAAAGGTTGCTGTTGAGGCCTGGCCCCCTGTATTGGAATAGGCTTGGGTGTCTAAAACCAAAATATTAATGTCGAGTCCAGACATAAGCAGTCTCGACAAAGACTGAAAGCCAATATCGAGCATGGCACCATCGCCCCCTAAAACCCAAAGTTTTTTAGGGTGAAGGCCTTGTTGATCCCACCGGGCACGAATCCCCATGGCAACGGCACAGGCATTTTCAAAAAGCGAATTGGTCCAAGAAACCAAATAAGGATTATAAGGATACGTAGAGCCATATACGGTATTACACCCTGTGGCTGCCACAATGCCACAACTGTGTTGGCCATGTACAAAGCCCGTGGCTGCAAGCATCATGCGAATGCCTGTCGCTTCGCCGCAGCCCATGCAACTTCCTGCGCCGCCTACATATAAAAGCGCATCTGGAGAGAGCATAAAATCAGATAGAATTTTTTCTTGGATAAAATCTTTGGGGGTTGGAGGCAATTTTTTAAAAAAATCAAATTTTTGTCCAGTTTCTTTTAAAACGGTTTCACTTTTAGAAACCATTTTAAGAGCATTGTGATCACCGCAAACGGTGACACATTCTCCGCAGCCTTTGCATTTTGTGGGGTCAATTGCAATTTGAAAAAGCCCGGGCTTACGACCTCGTTTCTCATAGGTTGTGTAATACTTTGTGGTCTTCGTAAATTCTGTTTTTAAGCTTTCGTTCTCTTTGAGAGCTTCTTTTAAGACATCTTCTTCAACCACTTTTCCTAAAATAGCGGTATCTGGACATTCTACAACACACGCCATGCACCCCACACAGTTTTGAGAAATAAAGTGTGGGAGCTCAGAGGCAATAGAACTGAAATCTCTGTATGCGCCCGTTCCCGGGGGAATCAAAGAGCGAGCCATACAGAGATTTGCAGGCAATGTATCAGAAGCTGTGTGTTGAGTGTAAGCGTCCACCACTTCTTTTTTAAAATTTTTCATTTTGGAATCTCCAAAGCGCACACTTCGTGAAACCCACGTTCAATACATTTCATATTGGTTTCAACGATGGCTTTTCCTTTTCGCCCAAAATATTTTTCAACTGCTTTTTCAACGTGATCAAAAAGATTTTTTCCAGAAAGGCCTTTTTCGAGAGTGAAGGGCGTAATTTTTAAAAACACACCTAAAATCACAATGCCTTGCATGCGTTGAACCATGGCAGGGGAGGGAGAAAGTTCAGAGGCAATGGCCTTTGCATCTAAAACCCAAAGATGAATTTCTTTTTTTCGAATTTCTGTTTTGATGTTTTGGGGAAGCGTTTCCCAGAGTGTTTGAAAATTTTTAGGCGAGGTTTGAATAAATAAATGTCCCCCCATGGATAACCCTTTTAAAGGGTTTCCAACATAAAACGCATTCAAATCATTTAAAATAACCAGATCCACATGTTCTAATTCACAATGGGTTCGAACTTTTTGGTTGGAAAGTGTTAGAAAGTATTGTGTAGGTAAGCCTCTTTTTTCAGAACCATATTTTGGAAAGGCTTGGACATGAAGCCCAAATAAATTTTGGCTGACAGTAGCAATAATTTTATTTGTGGTTACAGATCCAAATCCGCCAATGGAGTGTCCCCGCATGGAAAAAGAATGTGGAGATCGAATATCAATAGAAGCGGGTCTTTCTAATGCATGTTTTCCAGGAATGCCAAGCGCATAGGTTACATCTGTGGATTTTTTTGAAGTCATTAAATCCAGGCAAGCCACAAAATCTTCTGGGCGGGTGTCTCTGCCCCCTAAACCGTAAACGGCAGAATAAATTTTGGGGTGGGATTTTGCATGTCTAAAAAATGCAGCTTCAATTTCTAAAGTTAAAGGATTTTTTCCCATGAGAGGTATGTCTAAGCGTTCGATGACCGTGAAGCATTTTACTTTTTTGAGAGCTTGCACAATTTCTTTGGCCGGGAAAGGGCGATACGTTCTTACATTTAAAGCCCCTATTTTTATTTTTCGATGTTTTCTTAGAAAGTCTACGGTTTCCATGGCTGTTTCAATCGCAGAGCCAAGGCCAACGATGGCATAATCTGCGTCTTCTAAACGATACGGTTCAACGAGATCATAGGTGTGGCCTGTTAATTTTCCATATTCATCCATGGCAGATTTTAAAGCCGCCACAACGTCGTCATAGTAAAATCTTTGTGCCCATTTTCCTTTCATGTAGCTATCTTGGTTTTGGACAACGCCAGACATCCACGCTTTTTGGGGATCCATAAGATTCATTAGTTTTTGAGAGGGGTGTCCCAAAAACGTTTTCATGATTTGGGGGGCTGGAAGAAAAACATCTTCAATGGTGTGGGTGGTTAAAAAACCATCTTGAATATTCATGAAGGGGGTGCAAGTATCTTCTGCTGCGCGCCTAGAAATGAGTGCAAAGTCGCACGCTTCTTGCACGTTTTTGGCAAAAATCATGCCCCATCCGCAATCTGCAACACCCATGACATCGTCATGGCCGGCATGGATATTTAAAGACTGAGATGTCAGCGCCCGTGCGCCAATGTGAAAGACACAAGGCAATCGTTTCCCAGAAAGGGTGTACAAAACTTCTTTCATGAGAATGAGTCCCTGGCCTGATGTAAAATTTGAAACGCGCCCGCCAGCCAGCGCAAACCCTTCACAAGAAGACGCAGAACTGTGTTCGGATTCCAGTTCTAAAAAAGAAAGAGGCTCATCCCAAAGATTTTTTTTACCGTTTGAAACAGCCAATTGGTACCCTTGGCCCATGTCGCTGGAAGGCGTGATGGGATAAGCACAAGCACCTTGCGTGACAGCGGTTTCCACCCACACAACGGCTTGAGACCCATCGGTTGCAGTTTGAATTCCTTGTTTAGAATTCGGCATTCCTTTTCCCCCGAGATTAAATTTATACATAGAAGGCTTTGTAAAAAATATGTGCTAGGTCAGTTTATTCAAATGATTGCAACGAAAAAGGGTTTTATGATATTAACAAACATCTTTTCTAGAATGTGGTGGGCGTAGCTCAGTTGGTAGAGCTCCAGATTGTGGTTCTGGATGTCGCGGGTTCAATCCCCGTCGCTCACCCTTTTTTTGTTCCATGGTGGGCAAGCGGTCCTTTTATATGGAGAGCCGGCAATATTCGAGATCTGGGAAAATAATTTGACATACAACTCCTTATAATCTAGATTATAAGGAGTTATGTCCGTAATGTCTAAAATTCAGCGCCATCTTCGAATTGACCTAAAGGGGGCTCCCGCTGTTTTTCTATGGGGACCCCGGAAAACGGGGAAAACAACCCTCTTACGGACTCAATTTCCACAGGCCAAACTTTACGACCTTCTTAAAACGGATCTAAAAACAACGCTTTTGCTCCATCCAGAACGATTACGTGAAGAAGTCCTGGGCCAAAAACCAAAAATTGTTATTATTGATGAAGTACAAAAAGTTCCAGCTTTGTTAGATGAGGTCCATTGGTGTCTTGAAAATACTAAAACAAAGTTTATTCTTTGTGGATCAAGCGCGAGAAAAGTACGCCATGGCAGTGCTAATTTACTGGGGGGGAGGGCATGGCGCTTCGAATTATTTCCTTTAACCACATCTGAGATAAAAAACATAGATTTAAATCGAGCTTTAAACCATGGGGTATTGCCAAAACATTATCTAGAAAAACATCCAGAAAGAAGCTTAAAAAGTTATATTTTAGATTACATTAATGAAGAAATTCATGCTGAAGCTCTCGTTAGAAATATTCCGGCATTTTCAAATTTCCTGGAAATGGTTGCATTAGGGCATGGACAATTAATTAATTACGCAACCATGGGGCGAGATTGCGGGGTAGATGGGAAAACGGTTCGAGAGTATTATCAAATCCTAGAAGATACCTTGCTTGGACATACCTTGGAACCTTGGCGAAAAACAAAAAAACGAAGACTGATTGAAACTGCTAAATTTTATCTTTTTGATGTTGGTATTGTCAGAGCTTTAAAAGGAATGCATATCATTCAACCAGGAACGGTAGAATTTGGACATAGTTTTGAACACTTTTTGATTGAAGAAATTCGAGCATATCTTTCATATAAAGAGAAAGGGGCTCCCTTATCTTTTTGGAAAACAAGTACTGGACTAGAAGTAGATCTCATTGTTGGACATCTAGATCTTGCTTTAGAATTTAAGGCAACCTCTAGAATTCGAAAAGAAGAGCTAAAAGGTCTGCTCGCTCTAAATGAAGAACATCATGTCAAACAATCTATTATCGTATGTCTTGCAGAAGAGACACGAAAACTTGAAAATAATATTCTTATTTTACCTTGGAAAGTCTTTTGCCAAAAATTGTGGCGTGATGAATTAATTTAAATCTTTGGCGATGGTGGACCTGACCAGATAATATTCGAACAAAGGCTAAATTCATGTCACAAATCCCAAGGTAAAACCTTTGATAAAGTCATCGTCGATTTAGAAAGGGGTACCTTTGCCCATGGCCAAACCTATGTGGCGCTCAGTCGATGTACTTCGTTGGAGGGAATGATGCTGACCCAGCCCATCCAAAAAGGTCATATTCTGATGGATTGGCGGGTTGTGAAATTTTTAAGCGATTAGTCTCTTTACAAGTAGGTAAAATTTACGTGCGACTGATTTAACGCAGAATTCAAAAGTCCTTAATTTTATTCATAAATTTTAAAATCAAAATTGGCACGCCATTTGCTATTCATCACGGTCAACGTGTTATGAAAAAAGGTATTTTGGGAGCTTTGCTTCTGATTTTTTGGGCGGTGACTGCACAAGCCGTTTCAGTCACCACCATTGTAAAAAGCATTAAACGATCTGGGGGCAATTTTGGGTCAATTCAAAAAGCCATTGATGCCATCCCCAAGGATTTGGTAACTGCGAATCAAAGTTGGATTTTAGAAATTCAAGATGAATCCATGTATGTAGAGCCTGTGGTCATCGAAAAAATAACCGATCCCAGTCACACCCTTACCTTTCGAAGCGCCAGTTTAAGTTTGCACCCCATTCTTTTGGTTCAGAGAGGAATCGGTATCCTTATTAAAAATACATCTCATGTTACGATCGATGGACTTCGCATATTGGGGTATGGAACGGGCTCGACGATTGGAATTCGAGTGGAAAACTCGGATGATGTCACCCTTCAACACATGGATGTGTTGGGATTATATGTTGGGATTCAGACCCGTGAATCTGATTCAGCTGTCATTGCCCACAATGATGTCCATAGCTGTCAATACGGGATCTATGTAGATGCAGAAAGCAATCATACCACGGTCGAAGACAATACCATTTATCATAGCATTGTTGGAGGGCTTACCCTCTCCACTGCTTCTCATACAAAAATTCGTCATAATCAATTTTTCAATAATTCTTACGCTTTGTTTTTCACAGCTCCCATTGGATTCGGAAATTCTTTTACAGATAATGTTTTACAGGCCGGTGAATTAACCAAGTCACTCATTTATTCAATCAATGGTCTCCCTCAACAATTTACTTCCAATTTCAACGTTCTTCATGCGCCCAATGCACCCATAGCCCAAGTCAAAAACGAAACATTTAAAAATTTAAACAAATGGCAGTCTCAAGGACAAGATCAAGACAGTTCCACACAAAATCCAAATTTAGAAAATCAAAGTCCAGAAATGAAGGTGGCTACAGTTACAAAGACCGTGGGCAATGCCAATGCAGATTTTAAAACAATCACGGAAGCTCTAAATGCTGTTCCCAAAAATTTAGTTGACGCCAATGAAAGTTGGATCATTGAAATCCAAGACAGCCGTACCTATGAAGAACCCCTTGATCTCTATGGTTTCCATACCAGCCCGAGTCATACGCTCACCCTTCGTGCCAAAGAAGGGGAAATTCCCATACTTCGAAGTGGACAATGGGACAAAACAGTCTCTTTGCTTCGAATGCAATATGTCACATTGGAGGGCTTAACCATTGATGCCGGAAAAACGGCGTGGGGCATTCGCTTGTGGGGATCTCGTTTTTGTACAATCAAAAAATGCCATATCTTTAATGCCGTTGGATCAGGTGTTTCACTCATCGCCAGCCACTCCAATGTCATTGTTGAAAGTAGGATTCATCACAATCAACGCGGCATTGAGCTCATTCAAAATAGCAGCCGCAATCGTATTGAAAAAAATTGGATTTATCGAAGTCGTGCAGGATGTGGCATTTATCTTTCTTCAGCAACGATGAATGTCATTCAAGAAAATGTCCTCTTCCACCACAATACTGCCATTGCCTTTTATTCGGATGTCGGCACGCATAATAAATTTACATCCAATATTATTGTTCACGATTTAAAACGTGTTGGGATTTCTATGAATGGCCCCATTCCAGAGGGCACACTGTTTGATACCAATACAATTTATATGCCCGAGGGATACATTGGGAGCATCCGAGGCATATTTTATCGAACGCCGGAAGAGTGGCAAGCACTTGGGTTCGATCGTCACTCAGAGTTTACCGAACCCCACTTCATATCTACAGAAGAAGGGGCAGAAAATTTTACATTGAATCCAGCGAAAGACAAATCAGATAAAAAGGACAACCTCAGCCAAAAACAACGTACCAAAGATTCCAGCATGCGCGATCTGACCAACCGCAGGGAAAAATAGTTGATCTAAATCATTGAAATTATGCCAAAAATTGTTCAATATGTTGGGATCCCCGCTTTCGCGGGGATGAGTAGGAGTTAAAATGATCATTGGCGTTACCAAAGAAAGTTTAGAAAACGAAAATCGGGTTGCGCTCGATCCGGGGACCGCAGGGAAGCTGGTAAAATCGGGCTTAAAAGTTCAAATTGAAAAAGATGCAGGCGTGGGGGCCTCATTTTCCAATGAAGCGTATGAAAATGCAGGGGCGAAAGTCGTAGAAACCAAAGATTTTTACGCTTCAACCGATATCTTTTTTAAAATAAATGCGCCAACGGATGCCGAAGTGTCTCAAATGAAAACCTGTTCTATGGTGATCGGCCTTTTAAATCCGTATCAAAACCAATCGCACCTTGAAAAATTGTGTTCCAAAAAAATAACAGCCTTTTCTTTAGAATTATTACCCCGCATTTCAAGAGCGCAAAGTATGGATGTTTTGTCTTCGCAGGCTTCTTTGGCAGGCTATAAAGCTGTTTTAATGGGGGCCGCAACGCTCGGAAAATATTTTCCCATGATGACCACAGCTGCCGGCACCATGCCACCTTCAAAAGTCTTGGTTGTGGGAGCAGGGGTTGCAGGATTACAAGCCATTGCAACGGCCAAAAGATTGGGTGCCATTGTGGAAGCCTATGACATACGTCCTGAAGTCAAAGAACAAATTGAAAGCTTGGGCGCTAAGGCCGTCACCATTCAACTGGAAGAAAATACGGCAACCAGCGGCGGCTATGCCAAAGAAGTTTCCAAAGATACACAAAAGAAAATTCAAGATGTCTTGGCAGCGCATGTTCAAAAGTCGGATGTTGTCATTACAACGGCCCAAGTTCCGGGGAAAAAAGCGCCACGTATTATTACGGAAACCATGATTGATGGCATGTCTCCTGGTAGTGTTGTTTTAGACATGGCCGCTGAGCAAGGGGGAAACTGTGCGTATTCCAAGCCCGGTGAAACGGTGCATCACCAAGGGATCACCATTTTAGGCCCCAGGAATTTACCAGCAACGATGCCCATTCATGCAAGCCTCATGTATGCTAAAAATATTTCTACCTTTTTAAAGTATTTTTTAAAAGAAGGGGCGCCTTATTTAGATTTTAACGATGAAATCATTTCTGCTTCATGCGTTACGCATGAAGGTATAAACCGTCTTCAGGAGAAAAAATAATGGAAATCTATTTACCCAGTTTATTTATTTTTGTATTGGCCATGTTTGCGGGGTTTGAAGTGATTACCAAGGTGCCACCTACATTACACACACCCTTAATGTCTGGCGCAAATGCCATTTCTGGGATTGCAATTATTGGAGCCCTCATTATCTCTGGCCCCAAAGACACAAGTTTAAGTGTTATTTTGGGACTCATTGCAGTTGTTTTTGCAACCATCAATGTGGTGGGGGGATTTTGGGTGACAGATCGCATGCTGCATATGTTTAAAAAGAAAAAGGAAGATCGATGAACGCTTGGATTGAACTTTCTTATTTAATTGCGTCTTCTTTATTTATTATTGGTTTAAAATATTTAGGCTCCCCCTTAACAGCCAGGCGTGGAAATTTCTTAGCATCGTTTGCCATGCTGCTAGCCATTGTGGCGACGCTTTTAGATCAAAATATTGTGAATTATCAGATGATTTTGATTGCCATTCTGATTGGCTCTGTCATTGGCGTTGTTTCTGCCAAGCTTGTTAAAATGACAGCCATGCCCCAAATGGTGGGCCTTTTTAATGGCTTTGGTGGGATTGCTTCTGCCTTGGTTTCCATTGCAGAGCTTTTTCGGCTGATGCGTTTAGATGGGCCAATTGCCGTAGAAACTTCTTCTATTATTGTTTTGGGGCTTTTAATTGGAGGGGTTACATTTACAGGAAGTGTTGTTGCCTTTGGAAAATTGCAAGGTTGGGTGCGCGGAGCCCCCATTACATTCAAATTTCAGCAAGTTTTTAATGGATTTTTAGTTTTATGTTTTGTTGTGGGAAGTTTTTATCTTACTTTTTCGGATACAAATTTCTGGGTATTTTTAGGGTTAATTTTTATTTCATTTTTATTTGGGGTGTTATTTGTCATTCCCATCGGTGGCGCAGACATGCCGGTTGTAATTTCGTTTTTAAACTCTTTTTCTGGATTGGCGGCCTGTGTCACAGGATTTTTGGTGATGAACAATGTTTTAATTATTTCTGGGGCATTGGTAGGGGCATCGGGACTTATTTTGACGCAAATTATGTGTAAGGCCATGAATCGCTCTTTGGCCAATGTTTTGTTTGGTGCGTTTGGCGGCGGTGGAACGGCAGGCGGTTCGGAAGGGGCTGCGCTGGGTGACAAAACGGTTCGATCCATTGACACAGAAGAAGCGGCTACGATTTTAGCCTATGCAAAATCTGTCATTATTGTCCCAGGGTATGGGATGGCTGCGGCCCAAGCCCAACACGCGGTTCAATCTTTGGTTCAAGAATTGGAA
>MGRI01000086.1:590-5186 GCA_001798105.1 Deltaproteobacteria bacterium RIFCSPHIGHO2_02_FULL_40_11 | reverse complement strand
TGAGTTGCATTTTTTGAAGATCATCCAATTGATCCAATTGCCCGGAATTCATCATCAGCTCCGCCATGATCTCGTTGTATGCTTCATGCTCTTTTGTATATTTTTTAATCAATTCTTTCACCGAAGAATCAATGTCACCGATGACAGCCTCTCTAAGTTCAGGGTTTAAAAATTCCCCATCCCAGTATTCGTCCAATTGTTCAAAGACTTTCACCATAATGTCTGCTGTTAAAGATTCATCCATATCGTCCTTATAATCTGCGGTGATGCTCGTTTCCTTTTTCTTGTCATCTTCGCTATTAATGCCACTGACAGAGGAGTCTTCGCCATCTTCAGAAGCATCAGCTTCAGCCTCAGATGACTGATTTTCTACTCGAACAATGACCTCAAAAGTCTCACGCAACGCTGCTATCTGAGGCGCCATTTCTGCAACTTTATCTGCGCAACAAACAACGATCTCAATCTTAGGCTTCACCGTCGCAGGCGTCGGTGCTGTATCCACAGCTGCTTCATGCTCATGCCCTTCTGCTCCATCCGCATATACCTTATCGACAAATGTGGACATATTCTTTAGGGTAAAAGCACCCATAAAAACTGCCATAACCACGAGTAATTTCAACATGTTAGACTTCATTTTCAACCTCCGTATTAAAATCATTTTCCTTACCTGTTATACCGAACCAAATCCATGACACTGTTGCCACGTGGCCCATTGCCACTTGTAATGCCTCTTGAACCTCTGGCCGTTTGTCGTGGCTGGGGTCCCATTTGGGTCCCTTGTCTTTGTCCACGATTGATCTGATTCAAATTCTGTAAAATCACTTGGCGAACCATATCTTCCTGACTTAAAGATTGTTGAACGGGCATACCTTGCTCTGGAATCTCAGGACGCGGATCTGGGTCTGGGTGAGAAACCCTAGTTCCATCCGGGTTTACAATTCTACCATCCGGCAATTGAATTCTTCCATCGGGAAGTCTTTCACCACGCGGTGTTCGGGTAGGTTCCACAGTACGTGGATCCACTTGCCGACCTTCCAGTTCAATCTGCAAAGCTTTGATCTTTGCATCGTGTTGGATGGCATACGCTTGTAATTCCTTCATTCCTTTTTCTAACTCACTCTTTTTCTCTTTTAAACTTTCAAGCTCACGTTTTTCAGCAGCTGATAAAGCAGCCTCTTCTTTACCTTCGAACTTAGAAAGCTTGCTATCAAGGTCTACACGCTGTTTGATAGCCATCTCTACAGCAAATTGAATTTTAGGAATTTCTTGAAAGGCTTTTTGAAGCTCTGAAACCAATACGCCTGTCTCTTTGCCACGATACATGGCATTTGCTTGATTTTGTATTTCAAGCCTAGAAAGCTTATTGTTAAGCTCTTCTAATATCGCAATTTGTTTTTTATTGTCCGCCCTCAATGTTTTCACTTCTTCCTTTAAAGATTTATTTTCTTGAAAAAGTTTTTTGAATGCTTTTATCAGTGCATCTAAATCTGAAAATTTCCCACATTCCGTACACCCAGGAATCGCAATTTCAGATTTTTCAGAAGGAGAACTACCTACTTCTTTTTCTAATTTTTCTTTTTCTGTTACAACTTCCGCCAATACACGAATAGCGCGACTATTAAAATCGCTGGCCCTTAATGCATCTGGTGTTAAGCTTGCGTTTGATAATGTCATTAAAATCTCTGACAGGTCGGCTGATGCTGAAAATTTTCCGCCTACAAATGTATATGTTTTAAGTACACTGAGACGCCCATATACTTCTTGTCGTTTGCGCTGAATATCAAATGTATCTGCGTCGGTTAATGCAGATAAATCCAATACAATTTGCTTTAGATTTTCAATTTCTGCTTTTTTCTGTTTCACAACAACATCACCTTCGTCTGCATGCCCAAAACTGGTCGTAATCGACGCAATTAAGATGGCTAATAAAATAATTATAATTTTCTTTACAATGTTCTGATTGAACACCCACATCAACTTCATTAACATTTGCAACCTCCAACAACTTCAGTTCGAAACATCTGTTTCAGCTTAAAATCTCTTGGCACAACACCTTTGTACTTTAATATAAAGCAATGGGCGTGCCAGAAGGCTTAAAACACAAAAATACGCTGTAATTTTAAGCATTTACAAAGCGCTCTCATCTTATTTTAATGCTTTGGGTTTGAACATGAACTGAACACCCCCCAGATCCACCTACGGGTGTCTCTTTCAAAATATAAGTTATTTCAAGGGGTTATCCCTTAAACCTGAAATCCTTCGATATTTGACTAATTCTTATACAGGAGGGTCTGCCCCCGTTTAAAACTTTAAATCTATTTTGCGCATCCATATAAATGTAGTAGGTTGAAAAAATAAGATGAGCAGATTTATTACACTTGAAGGCGTTGAAGGGTCTGGAAAAACAACCCAAATTTTGCTTTTAAAAAAAGCGCTTCGAAAAAAAGGATTGAAAGTTATTCTTACCCGAGAACCCGGCGGCACGCCCATTGGGGATCAAATTCGGCGTATTTTACTCGACCGAAAGAATAAAAAAATGACGGCGCTTACAGAGCTTCTTTTATATGAAGCAGGTCGTGCGCAACATGTTTCAGAAAAAATCCGGCCTGCTTTAAAGCAGAATAAAATTGTGATTTCAGATCGTTATTACGATGCCTCTACGGCCTACCAGGGGGCTGCACGAAGCCTTCCCCCGGCTTTGGTAAAGAACCTAAACCAGATTGCGGCACAAGGGGTGAAACCGGATTTAACCTTTATTTTGGATTTACCTGTTTCGGTTGGGCTTTCTCGCATGAAAAAACGCTATTCCAGCTCAAAAAAAATTGACCGCATTGAACTTGAAAAAGAAGCCTTCCATAAAAAGATTCGACAAGGGTATTTGAAATTGGCTAAAAAAGAACCTGGACGTATAAAGGTGATTGATGCAAACCAAACGCCCAAGGACATACACACAGAAATCATGCAATGGATACAATCGAAAATAAAATAATAAAAAGTGAACGGGTTGCGAACGCAACCCTTTTGGTTGGCACGCATGCGGAAAGCTTAAAACAGCAAGCCCTTTTATTTGCAAAAAAGCTGAATTGTTTGGAAGCAGCGGGATGCAATGCCTGCAACGCCTGTAAAAAAATTGAAAAAAATATTCATCCCGATGTTATCTGGATTGAAAGCCAGGGAGAAAGCATAAAAATTGAGCCTCTACGCGAATTGCAACGGACCCTTCATTTAAAACCCTATGAAGGACGTTGGAAAGTCGTCATTATCGATGGCGCTCAACACCTAACCTTGGCTGCCAGCAATTCCTTGTTAAAAATTTTAGAAGAACCACCCGCACAAACCACATTTTTGCTTTTAGCCCCGCATGCTGAAAACCTACTTTCAACCATTACCTCTCGATGTCAGCGGATTCGTCTTTCTGATGCGCCCCCACCAAATTTAGACGACATTGAAAATCTAAATTCCCTTTTAAGCTTGCCTGTATCTTTAGAAGAACGTTTTCAATTGGCCATAGAAATTTCAAAAGACGATGAAACCTTTCAAAAAACCCTCGAAATTTGGACCCTTTGGTACCATGATTTACTTTTTTATAAACAAGGGCTCTCCCCTTTTGAATCGCCCTTACACCAAAAAGCGGCTTTGGCTCAGACACAAATTCGAACCCAAAGTATTTCAACGCTGTATGACAAACTCAAAACCGTTTTAGAAACCCAAAAAACATTAAAGCATTATCAAGTAAATCGGCAATGGCTTGCAGAACATGTTGTCACACAACTTTCTTTAGGAACTTCACCCGCATGAAAAAAGAATCGTTTTACGTCACAACCCCCATTTATTATGTAAATGATTTTCCCCATATTGGGCATGCCTATACAACATTGGCATGTGATATTTTGGCCCGCTTTCAAAGACTTTTGGGAAAAGATGTTTTTTTCTTAACCGGCACCGATGAACACGGCCAAAAAATTCAAGAAGCAGCAGAAAGCAAGGGATTGCAGCCCATTGAACTTGCCAACCAAGTGGTTGAAAACTACAAAGACCTTTGGAAACTTTTAAATATTTCCCACAACCGTTTTATTCGAACCACAGAGCCCGAACATCAAGACGTTGTGCTCAACGTCCTTCAAAAAGTCATGGACCAGGGTGATATTTACCTGGGCCATTATGAAGATTGGTATTGCATGCCCTGTGAGGCATTTTTCACCCAGACACAATTGATCGATGGAAAATGTCCTTCATGCGGACGTGCTGTCGAAAAGCTTCAAGAAGAAAGTTATTTTTTTCGCATGTCCAAATACGAAAAACAGCTTTTGGACCATATTGAAAAAAATCCCAACTTTATTCAACCTGAAACCAGGCGTAATGAAGTTTTAAGTTTTGTAAAATCGGGTTTGCGAGACTTAAGTATTTCTAGAACCACAATCCACTGGGGTATTTCCATGCCTAAAATTGAAAAAACAGATAAAGCCCATATCCTTTATGTGTGGTTTGATGCTTTAATTAACTATTTATCAGGGATTGGCTATCTTAAAACGCCTGATACGTTTCAACATTATTGGAAAAATACAACCCACTTGGTGGGAAAAGATATTTTACGGT
>MGRI01000086.1:0-538 GCA_001798105.1 Deltaproteobacteria bacterium RIFCSPHIGHO2_02_FULL_40_11 | reverse complement strand
TCCCTTTGGACAAGATGGCGATTTTTCAAGACAAGCTTTTATTGGCCGCATAAATTCCGATTTGGCCAACGATCTTGGAAATCTGCTTTCGAGAACCACAAACATGGTTGAAAAATACTGTGACGCAAAATCGCCCCAAAAACCCAAAACCTGGACGGATACAGACCAAAAGCTCATGACACTTTGCGAAGAAACTGTAAAATTAACGCAAACACAAATTGAAACCCTTGAGTTCCACAAAGCCTTACAAAGTATTTTTAAAGGGGTGGGGGCTGCGAACCAATACCTAGAAACCATGGCACCTTGGAAATTGGCAAAAGAAGGGAAACAAGAAGAGGTAGATCGCACGCTGTATGTGTGTTTAGAAGTTTTAAGAATTACAGCGTTGTTAACTTTTTCATTTATGCCAAATAGCAGCCAAGAAATTTGGAACCGCATGGGGATCGAAGACAAAATTGAAACACAACCCTTTCAAACCGCTTCGAAATGGGGGAGTTTTCCTGAAGGCCGAAGCATCACAAAGAGTACGCCCTTATTT
>MGRI01000085.1:5175-5676 GCA_001798105.1 Deltaproteobacteria bacterium RIFCSPHIGHO2_02_FULL_40_11 | reverse complement strand
GAAATCGACATGACAGGCCTTGTGAATCTTCGTGTGCAAAAGAAAACCGAGGCTGAAAGCAAAGGCGTAAAACTCACCTACTTGGCTTATATTGTAAAAGCCCTGATTCCAGCGCTGAAAGAATTTGGTTCGCTCAATGCTTCTTTGGATGAAACGACACAAGAAATTGTTTACAAAAAACAGTACCATATTGGAATTGCGGTCGATACAGAAGATGGGCTGATTGTTCCTGTGATTCAAAATGTAGACCAAAAAGATGTGTACCAGGTTGCCAAAGAAATTGTGGAAAAGGCCGAACAAGTACGGTCGAAAAAAATTAAGCCAGAAGATCTCAAAGGTTCAAGCTTTACAGTGACCAGCATTGGAAATATTGGCGGCGTCTTTGCCACCCCCATTTTAAATTACCCAGATGTTGCGATCTTGGGAGTCAATAAAATTGTCGAACGCCCGGTTGTCAAAGATGGCCAGATTACAAAACGCCATATGGTGTATTTGTCTTTA
>MGRI01000085.1:0-5155 GCA_001798105.1 Deltaproteobacteria bacterium RIFCSPHIGHO2_02_FULL_40_11 | reverse complement strand
GGATGGTGCTGTGGCCGCACGTTTTATGAATAAACTGAAAGAACTTTTAGAAAATCCATTTCGGATATGACGGAGGGTTCCATGAAATACGATGCTGTTGTGATTGGCGCTGGACCAGGTGGCTATGTATGTGCAATTCGCTTAGCACAAATGGGAAAAAAGGTAGCCCTCGTTGAAAAACATAAACTGGGGGGGGAATGTTTAAATTATGGATGCATTCCTTCGAAAGCCCTCATTTTTGCAAGCTCTTTGTACGACAAGGTCAAAGAAGCGGGGACATTTGGAATTGAAGCCAAAGATGTGTGGGTCAATATGGACCGGCTTCAATCTTTCCGAGCAGGGTTGATTTCAAAATTAAATCAAGGTATTGCGCAGCTTTTGAAAGTAAATCACGTGGATCAAATTGAAGGTGAAGCAAAATTTCTTTCGAATCAGAAAATTCAAGTTGGATTTAAAAAAGAAATTGAAGCAGATGCCTTTGTGATTGCAACAGGCTCTCAGCCTGCCCAAATTTCTGGATTTGATATCGATGGCAACTTTGTCATCGGTTCAAAAGAAGCTTTAGAGCTTTATACTTTACCTCAAAATATGATGATTTTAGGGGGCGGGGTCATTGGGTTAGAGCTTGGAACTTATTTTTCAAAACTTGGAACTAAAATTACGATTGTTGAAATGATGGATCAGATTTTACCTGGGGTGGATAAAGACTTGGTCAGTGTGGTTGAAAAAAGTCTTAAAAAACGAGGGATTCAAATTCTAACATCCGTGAAAGCGCGCGGCGTAGAAAAAAATGATAAAGTTAAAGTGGCACTTGAGGTTAGCGGTCAAATCCAGCAATTTGAAACAGATAAACTCTTGGTAACAGTGGGTAGAAAAGCCAATACGCAAAATCTAGATTTAAAAAAGGCGGGGGTCCAGGTAGATGGCAAAGGATTTATTGAAGTCGATGATCAAGGCATGACATCCGCAAAAAATATTTATGCCATTGGAGATGTTACGGGGGGGGCACTTTTAGCGCACAAAGCTTCTTTTGAGGGCATTCAGGTGGCGCAAAAGATTGCAGAGGGTACGAAGCGAAAAAAGCGGCCGATCAGCTGGGCCATTTTTACAGATCCTGAAATTGCAGGCGTGGGGATGTCAGAAGCCGAGGCCAAAGCAGAATGTCAAGAAGTCGTGGTTGGAAAGTTTCCATTTATGGCCTTGGGGCGGTCTTTGGCGGTTGGGGAAACAGATGGATTTTGTAAGGTCATTGCTGAAAAGACGACACAGAAACTTTTAGGTGTATTTATGGTGGGCGCCCATGCGTCCGATTTAATTTCTGAAGCAGCTTTGGCCGTGACCCATGGATTAACGTTGGAAGATCTGGCGTCAACGATTCACCCTCATCCCACACTTCCAGAAAGCTTGATGGAGGCTTGTGAGGCGGCTCAAGGTCAAGCCATTCATATTCCAAATCGTCGATGAATATTATTGATTTAGGATTGAGAGATTACCAATCTGTTTGGGATTTCCAAAAGCAAAAGCTTTTGGAAAGAATTGAAAGTAAAATTCCAGACACGCTTATTTTTGTAGAACATCCACATGTCATTACAAAAGGGCGTAGGACCTCAACAGAAGACATTAAAACACAAGACATCATGATGTTCGAAATTGAACGGGGCGGAAAAGCAACGTATCATGGTCCTGGGCAATTGGTGGGGTATCCTATTTTTGAATTAAGTGCTTCAAAGCTTGGCATTAAAAAATATATTTGTTTATTAGAAAAAGTGCTCATTGGAACGCTTTTGGATTTTGGGATTCAATCTGTTGGCTGTACAGGTGCTACGGGCGTTTGGGTGGGTTCGAAAAAAATCGCTTCCATCGGGATTGCTGTCAAAAAATGGGTTTCTTACCATGGGTTTGCTTTAAACGTAAATACAGACTTAACCTATTTTCAAAAAATAAATCCCTGTGGGTTTGAAAGTTCCGTGATGACCAGTATGCAAGAAATTTTACAAAAACCCATTTTGCTTGAAGATGTAAAACATCGCGTGGTTTTTCATTTCAATAAAATTTTTAAGGTATGAATCCATGGATTGGCATTTTGGGGTATCCTCTCACCAAAAGTCTTTCGCCTGCCTATCATCAAGAAAAACTGAAAAATGCGGGGCTCAAGGTTGATTTTCGTGTCTTAGAAATTGTCCCTGAAAAAGATCCTGATTGTTTGGGGTTTTCTGTGACCATGCCTTATAAAGAGCGTATTTTATTTTTTTGTGACGCAGTGGATGATTTTGCCGCAAAAGTGCGGGCTGTAAATTGTGTTGTTTGTAAAGAGGGGAGATGGCGGGGCATGAATACCGATGCCCTGGCATTTTGGGAGGTTCTTCAAGCCTGGTCGCCTGTGCCTTCTAAAAATGTAAAAGTGGTATTTTTAGGATGTGGGGCGACAACGCGAAGTTTAAGCATGATGTTGGCACAAAAGGGATATCGATCTTTTGTGTTTAAGAACCGAAGCTTGGATAAAGCGCAGCTTTGGGCCGAGCAATTGAAAGATGTGTTTTGTGATGTATCTATTTGCGTTGAGCCTTTAGAGCAAAAGTTTTCGGGAGAGAAAGTTTTTGTGCTGAATACCACCCCCCTGGGAGCGTATGAAGATGCGCCAAACTGGGAAAAAATCTTAGACTTAAAACCACCCGCTTGGATTTTCGATGTAAATTATCAAGAGCCTTGTCATCCCCGCGAAGGCGGGGATCTCATAAAACAGTGTAGAACTCGGTGTTTTTATACCATGGGCGGCTTGCCGATGTTTATGCGGCAAGCCGATTTGGCTTTTCAAAATTGGTTTTCTTAAGCTGCTTTTTTCTTTTTTGTTTCTTCTTTTTGAGTTTCTTCCGATGTGGTTTCTGCTTCGGGCTTCACTTTTGGCGGCAGGGCTTCGGCGTCATCTTCTGTAACGGCTTGAGGTTTAAAATTGGGATCGCCATCTAAGGGGTAGTGTTGATTTTCCCACGCTTCAAGTCCGCCTTCGAGTTTCCATACGCGATATCCCATTTTTATCAAATGTTCTTGTGCAAATTGTGCTGCTTTGCAGTTGGGGCCCGCGGAATAAACAATGATATCAATATTGCGGTTGAGCCATTGAGACCCTTTGGTTTCAATTTCATGGAGTGGAATATTGATGGATCCTTTGAGGTGGGTTCTTTGATGCACAGCCTCTGGCAGTACATCGACAAGCATAAAGGCCGCTTGGGCATCCATTTTGTCTTTCAGCTCTTGAGGGGTCAGTGTTTTTGGTTTTTTCATGTTTCCTCCTTACGATATACGTATCGGCATAAAACCTGGGATGCTTTAAGGTTTTTCTGGAAATCTTTCAGTGATAATGATAAGCAAAATAGAAATGGCGATACTCTCTGATAAGTGGATTCGACGCATGGCCAAAGAACATGGCATGATTGACCCTTTTTGTGAAGGGCAGCGTCGTGAAGGTATTATTTCTTATGGGGTTTCATCCTATGGGTATGATATTCGCATTACCGATGAATTTAAAATTTTTACAAACGTGAATAATTCCATTGTAGATCCCAAAAATTTTGATGATAAAGCCTTTGTGGATGTGAAAGCGGATGTTTGTATCATCCCTCCCAATTCTTTTGCCTTGGCCAGAACACTTGAATATTTTCGTATTCCCAGAGATGTTTTGGTGGTGACTTTAGGAAAAAGCACCTATGCCAGATGTGGGATTATTATCAATGTTACGCCCTTAGAGCCTGAGTGGGAAGGGCATATTACGATTGAAATTTCCAATACAACGCCGCTTCCTGCAAAAGTGTACGCCAATGAAGGTATTGCACAACTTCTATTTTACCAAGGCAATGAAACTTGCGAAACGTCCTATCGGGATCGAAAAGGTAAGTATCAGGGCCAACGTGGGATCACGCTTCCACGCATGTTATAAGCGTCAGATGTCAGACTATTTACAGTCTTTGGCGAAGTTGAGTCGCCTCGATCGAAAAGGGATTGATCTGGGGCTTTCTAAAACCAAAAAAATTCTAAAAATTTTTCAATCTCCACATCAAAAATTGAAGTCCATTCATGTGGCAGGGACCAATGGCAAAGGGTCAACCGTTGCCATGCTGAGTTCTATTTTACAGGCTGCAGGCTACCACGTAGGGTCTTTTTATTCTCCTCATGTCTTGGATATTCGAGAGCGTATTCAGGTCAATCAAAAATGGATTTCTAAACAAGATTTTTTAAACTTAACGCAACAAATTCATCAAGTCATGGAAACACATAAAATCGACCTGAGTTATTTTGAGTTTTTAACGGTCATGGCGTTTTTGCATTATCGAAATCAAAATGTAGATGTGGGTGTCATTGAAGTGGGATTGGGAGGCAGGCTGGATGCCACAAATGTCATTACCCCAGAGGTAAGTGTCATTACAACCATCTCGCATGATCATCACCGTTTTTTAGGAAACACGTTAACGAAAATTGCAAAGGAAAAAGCAGGAATTATTAAATATAAAAGGCCGTGTGTAACGGGTGTTCGGCGGCCCTCTGTTTTTAAAACCATTCAAAAAATCGCGCGTCAAAAAAAGAGCCCCCTGTATGCCGCTTCTTTAGAAGAAAACTTTTCCTATACACTTGGGCTTCAAGGGGCATACCAAACACAAAATGCTCGCCTGGTGCTTAAGACAACTCAAGTCTTAAATCAAAAAGGGTTTTTTATTTCTGAAAGGGCGCTTCAAAAAGGGTTTTTAACTGCGAATATTGTAGGGCGTTTTGAAAAGATTTGTTCAAGTCCAACGGTCATTGTAGACGGCGCACATAATGTAGATGGCATTCGAACCTGCATGCATGCCTTAAATGAAGCCTTTCCCCATTCTAGAAGATTCGTCATTTTGGGAATTTGTCAGGATAAAAACACAAAAAAAATGGTTCAAATGGTTCAAAAAAATGTAAACCACACACATTTTATCGAAATCCCAACGCCACGCAGTTGGAAAGTCTCCTCACATAAACAATTGAAAGATGTTTATCCAAAGGTCATTCAAAAAATGCATGAAAAAGATGTGCTTTGTATTACAGGTTCGTTATATGCTGTAGAGGCAGCAAAAAGGTACTTTGAAAGCAGATGTTAAAAAAAATATTTTATATAGGGTTTGTATTGAATGCA
>MGRI01000084.1:22480-23337 GCA_001798105.1 Deltaproteobacteria bacterium RIFCSPHIGHO2_02_FULL_40_11 | reverse complement strand
AATTCTCCGCAGGGGCGAAAATTTGCATTTAAACCGTTTCAGGAAATGCTTGAAAAAGGTGAAATTGAAGGATCCGGTTTCCTGTATGCCGCATGGCGGGTTTGGACGGAGTTTAAGGTTTCAGACTATATTAAGAAATTCGAAGAAATTGAAAGACGCCTGCGAGGTGCGACACAAGCGTCACTTCCAAAAAAACGAGGCTCTTCTGACGATGACGAAGCGGAAAGCGAGGAAGATCCGAGTGAAGATTCTCGCGCGCAACAATTGGAAGCGGAAAGAAGAAAACTTCTGGGTGTAAAAAAAGTCGATCTTTTCCAGCGCATGGCAGAAAGTTATCCTTATCTGTATCAAACCTTACAACGATTGGTTGAAAATAAGCAGCCCAAAAACCAGATTCTTTTGGTTCCAGAAGAACAAAAAGAACATTTAATTGGATTTTTATTTAAACTTTGGGCGGAGCCTCCTTCGACAGAACAGGGACAAAGAAGACTTCCAGAAAATTTTGCTTGGAGCAAGGTGAATGAAAAAATGAAACTTTATGTGATGGATGGCGAAGACACCTCTCAGGAAGATTTTTTTGAGAATTTAAGTGTGATGGCGGAAAAACAAAAAAGAGACCGGCCTGTTTTGGTTGTCGATTTAGATGCTTTGGCTGCCATTGGAAGACCCAAAGCAAGAGAAGAAATTTTGTTTACACTTTCTCCAGTCATAGAAGGCGCTTCGTCGCCTGCCTCCAACGATGCATTGGTGGATGACGTGGATCAAGATTATGAGGAAGTGGAAGATGAAACGGAAGGGGAAGAGATAGACGAAGATGTGGAAGAGGAGGTAGACGAAACAGAGCGTGCCACTCAATA
>MGRI01000084.1:14714-22267 GCA_001798105.1 Deltaproteobacteria bacterium RIFCSPHIGHO2_02_FULL_40_11 | reverse complement strand
ATTTGACCAGGTTATTTCTTTTTATCATGGCAGCTGGCGTTTGTGGGGACCTTCTAGTTCGAAAGTACATCCTTCTATTTTAGAACTTTTAAAAAAAGGTGTGGGAAGATTTCGTGAAAGGATTTTTCCAACCCTGGAAGAAAATTTTAATCGCATGGCAGACCCTAAGGCCCAGGCGGTTCATAAAATTGTGATTGTCCCTGCCGAATTAAAAGATTTTGTGAAAGACATGGTGGTGGCTAGGTGGGCGGATTTAAAGTCGGAAGATCCCAATTGGAATTTTAGAAATCAAAACCTATTTTTGTATCAATTGGATCAAGGTACAATAGATAGTTCCCAAAATCAGTCTCAGGACGTTATTTTGGAAAATTTGGCTGTGATGCGCGAGCTCCCCAAAGGCCAAGCACCTGTTTTACTCGGGGATTTGGCAACCATTCGTAATTTGGGACGTGTTGAGGCAGAAGGGGGCTCAGACAAAACATTTTATGTACAAGATTACGTTTTGGATGAACCAGAAAGTGGTCAATGGGGGATTGATGATGTCGAACCTGAAAATGTTCTGCCCCATCTTTTGTACCTTTTGGCGACAGAAGGAAATCGACTTCCTTTAAAAGAATTTCAGGCTGCTACAAAACTACCCCCAAAAAGAATGTCCATGCTTTTGGTGGGGACGGAACAGGAATGGGATAAAATTCAAAGAGACATTGGCATTGAAAACCGTTTTGGATTGTCCGATCACTTTGAAGTTGAACATCTTAAAATTCCAGATCATGCCACCCGAAAGGAGATGCTTTTAGGTGTTTTAGAGCGTCCAGAAGTGAAAAGCCTGGAATACCACTTTGATTCCCGAATGCCAGGCGCCCGGAAGGATGCCATCTCACCAGAGCAGGCCAGAAATGAAATTCTTTCGATTATGGTAAGCGAATGTGAACGAAGAGCGCTTGAAAACAAAGTCAATATTGTGGCCGCTTTTTTAAAACTCTATCAAACGTTTAGGAAAGCTGTTTTAGAGGATGAAGAATTAAGACGGGATCGCGTGATTGATCGGCGTTTTGTCCAAAGGCTCATGGCAAGAAATTTTAGAGTTCAACTCAATCCAGAGCTTTTGCCACCTACGGATTATTTAAGACTTTTACAAAACCAGGATTTGCCCTTACAAGTGGAGAAAGCGGGGTATACCGGGTCATTTGAAATGACAGAGCGTGTGGCACATATCTTAAAAGAACAATTAAACCCGGCTTCTAAATTAACCATTCCAGCCTCTTTGATTGTGATTGGAGAAACAAGTTCTGGAAAAACATCCTTGGTACAAGCTTTCATTCGTGTATTGGGTTTAAAAGAATATGATTTTGAGAAACCGCATGACCCTGGAGCGCAGGTTTTTTATCTCAACTGTAGAAAAGTAGTGGAGTCTAAATCAGAGCTCAGGGAAGGTGAAATTGCTGTAGATGATGCACTCAAGCATTTCGATCATTTCTTAACCCTTCCCCATGGATATCGGGGACTTGTCTTTTTTGATGATATTCATGCTCCTAAAGACAGTGTGAAAACGAAAATTTTGGCAAGACTTCAAAGCTTGGTAGAATCTGAAAATGGAATTTGGCGAGGCAGGTCCCCTTTTTTAAAAGATTCTGAAATTATAGAAGTTCCACTTCAAAATTTAAGTTTGATTGTGGCTTTAAACCCAATTTCGGATCAAAAGAAGATTGCACAATTTCAAAAACGTGGGACAAAGGGAGAGCCGACCACAGAAGAACTCATTTTAGCTTCTATTTCCACAGATGCCTTGATGTTTGATACTTCTTTTTTAGTGCGATTTTCTGAAATTATTCGAATGGATACGTTTTCGGCCCAAGCGAAAGCACCTGCCCTTTTGGCTGAAATGCGAAAAAGTGGGCAAGCTATTTTTAATACAAAGAACCGTTTAATCTTAGTTGCACCAGAAAGTGCAGAACTGATTCAAAGGGCTTTCCCAAATTTAAATGCGAGAATCTTTTTATCTCAAGCAGCTCCGGCCCTTTTGACAGCTGAAAATACAGATCCGCAGGCTTCCCGAGTTCAAATTATTGTGCCGAGACGGCGTGTCTTAACTGGAGATATTCCATTGGAAGACATTGATCCGGATGATTTTTTTGAAGACGATGAAGAAGATGGCGTTTCCAATCAAGATAAACATCGCAGAGATCGAAAGCTCCAAGCTTATATTGAAAAATATGTAAAATCGATTCCGATCAGCCAGGGATATGAAGGCCCATTAGAGCTGCTACGATATGTGATGAGCAGCTTTCGATTTCATGTGTATGAGTCATTTATTGGTGTTTTGGGAAGAGATGGGCGTTTTATTGTGGATGAGACGACAAAGTTTTATAAATATGCCCCTCTTTTACATGCCATTCGGACACATTTGGAAACGAACCGCGGTATTCGTCTTGAAGAAATTGTTTTAGATCCAAAAGATTTTGGGGCTACGAATAAAGCACAGGAAATAGATTTTATGCAGGCACTCAAAGAACGTGATCGCGGCGTAGACCGTGGATTTCGGCCTGCTTGGATTTTTCAACCCACGCGAGGTGTTTCTTTAGAGCGTGTTTTTGACAATATGACAACAGGGGGGCTTGTCTCACACTCAAGACGTGATGTTCTAAATAGATTGTGTTTGGCATTGGATCTGCAGTTGAAGGAGTATTTAAAGGTTATTTTAAAAATTTCAGATCCCGAATTGCCATTTCCAACTTCTAAAGATTGGCTGATGCGTTTAGATGTTTCTTCCGGAGATGAATTTTCGAGGGTAATGAAATCGGTTTTAGATCTGTATGAAGAATTCCAAGCAAAATTTTATGCAGAAGGGTTGCTTGAAAATACAGGAGAGTATCCGCCTGTCAGTGTATATGATTTTTCACGTATTTTTTTAATTGCATTGGATCGGGCCATGATGAAACTTCCATGGGGGCGAGTCACCCCTCTTTTAACAGATGCCTTGGATTTGGCTGCAAATGATATGACGCTTGGGGAACTTCCGGGCGTTCAAAAATATTTATTTACATCCGGGCATTCTTTAGTTGTGGCGCGTACACCGGAACTTCCCATTCAAATGGTTCTCAATCCACAAGCTTTTGAGCTTTGGCAAGAAGGGGAAGGGGAGGAAAAAGCCAATCGATTTGCCGGACAGTTTTTGAATCAGTGCGAAAAATTTTTCGATCGACCCTGATTTGCAAAGTTGTAAATCATGTGGTATAAAAAACGCCTTAATTTTAGGCATAGCATTCCCCGCGAAGGTGGGGAATCAAACAAGGAGGAAACATGAAAAAACAAATTTCACTACTTTTCGTAGTGGTTTTATTGGGCAGTGGGTCAGTAGCTTGGACCCAAGCTTCAAGAGGTGCATTGACTTTATTGGAAGGTCAACAAGGAAGACAAGCGATTCAAAAAGTAATTACATCAAATCCTGCAGCCAAAGCATTTGTGGCTGAAGTTTTAGGTGTGAAAGCTTCAAGACTCACAGCAATGGATGCTGAAGTTTTGCAAAGTCTTTTAATTCAAAGATTAGAAGGCAATAGTGCGGATCAAGTGGCTTTACAAGCCAGGGCTTTGGAATTTTTTGAATCTTCTGTGACATCTGAGCAGTTAGGGCATACAGATATGGTTACAGAACATACGGGTGGCGTTGCAGACCGCATTCAAAGCCAAACAGAAAACAGAATTGATTTTTCAGAATTTACGCGAACTTCACATGAATTGGAAGGTCCCATTCAAGACTTGGTTCAAAATGGTGATCTTTCTGCTGTTGAAGCGGGCGAAGCACAAGCAGCCATTTTAACAACAGACATTGAAGGGGCTGATGTGAATCGTTGTTTTGAAACTTGGCAAAAACCAGAAAATAAAGCTTTGTTGGCAAGAACCTATGTTGAAGGTGCAAATGCTTTAAGACAAGGTGGCGCAAACGCAGCTTTGGATGCGATTTCAAGTGCCATTGTACGAGAAAGAGGCGTTTCATTTGTAGAAGCTAGAAATAGAGCGTGTGCTTTGGCCGGTGCCAATCCAGCAGTTCAATGTAATGTGTATGGCCAGCCTGTGCTCGAAGCGTGCTTAAATTAAGTAGAGATTGTCATCCTGAGGGCGAAGCCCGAAGGATCTCTCTCCAAATATAATTTGTTTTTTCAGTCGGGGATGAAGATTTTTTCTTCATCCCCATTCCTTTTCATTCCTTGACGAATCTCAAAATTGATGATATTTTAGGCAATAACGTCTCACCCCTCTAGAACTTTAGGCACTCTACTTTGCGACAGTTAGAGCTTAAGTTACTAATATTATTATGCTTTTTCTGTTTTCTGGCATCTGCCAGCGAACCGGGGGCATTTGAACGCCTTCAAACCCAAGGCCAAACGCTCAGATCTGAGCTTCAAAGCCTTATTTTACCCATTAAAAATCCAGGGACAGTGGGGGTTGAAAAGCTATCAAAGGCTGAGATTTCACAACGACTCACCCAACTACAATCCCAGTTTTTAACGTGGAAAGAAGAGGCCGAAAATTATCTTAAAACCGAATCATCCGAAATCGATCAAGCCGCTAAAGTGATTCTTTTTTATTTTACGCAACTTTCTATTTATGTGCAGATGAATGTTTTTTTTGGAAGAAGCGAAGTTTTAACCGAAGACTTTCAAAAACCGTTTTATTTTGAAGTCACCCAAGACCTGCTTTTGGAAATGTCTGGCAGAAGTTTATTGGAGCTTTCCACCATGCAGCGTTCCCCGATTGAGCTGGTTGAAGACACGTCATCCCGAGGCGAAGCCCCTGTCATCCTGAGCGAAGCCCCTGTCATCCTGAGCGAAGCGAAGGATCTGCACTTAAGACTCAGTCGTCTCCACCTAAATTCCATGGAACAAAATCAGCTCACCCAAAACCCTTCCAACGAAAACTATTTTTCATTGGTGCAATACATTTTAGTGCTTTGGTTGGTTGAGCAATATCAGGAAGTCGGCGCGCTTTTAAATTTAAAAAATCTTGAAATCAATGTGCCTTCGGAAATGACACAACGGCTCAAAGCCTACAGTAATTTAAATGATATTTTAAAGAAAAAAGAAACCTATACAGAAGAAACCCGCTTTCGGCAGGCGCTGCTTTCCACATCGGATATTTTAAAAGATAAAAAGTTTGCAAATGAAGCGTTTATTTTGGAATTTTCAAAACTTTTTGCTCCTGAGGCAAAGCTTGAAGAAGCTGTATCCTCTTTTCGTTCTCAGTTTGAAGCGGGGGAAAAAGAATTTTTAACAGTATTAAAAATAGTTTTAGATGCCCAGCCTTTGGTTTTGAAAAACCTCATTGAAGCCAAAGATCATGCGGCTTTTGTTTCATTGCTGCGTGAAGTTTTTACACAAGCCCGCGCTGGACATGTATCGAGCCAATTGCCCGGTCCAGAACAATTACCCATTATGCTGGCCCAGGGCCTTGCCTCTCTTTTAATTCAAAGAACAGAAGCGCTCTTCACTGAAATTTCAGATGAAGATATTCAAAATTGGATCCAGGCAGCCCAAGAAAAACAAAAGACAATGCAAACGCTTTCAGATGCGTATGTCCAAGACGTGGTCCAGGTTTCTCAAGAATTTCAAAAAACAAGTGTCTTAAGCGATGAAGAGCTGGAAGTGGATTTGGTGACATTAGATCTTACGCTTCAAGAAGATTTTATGATGATGCAAGTGAGCGACATTACCCAACAACGCAAAATGAAATTTCTGTCTCAAGATTCGTATGAAAAAGCCAAAACAGTGTACGAAGACATAAAGCGTGGGATGGTGGGGTATGCCGAGATCCATGGTGTGGATGCCAAGCCAGATTTAAGGGGTGCCATTTACGATGAATCCTTGAAAATAAGACGCAAAGAAAGAGAAGATTGGGACAAAATTGGAAAATACTTTTTCCCGACGTCATCCACGACGCCCCATCTTTCCGAATTGGATCTCTCCGATGTCCAAAAAGAGCGCTACCGAAAAATGATGAAGCTCAAAGCTTTTAATGCCTATCCGCCCCTTTTAATTGAAACGCTAGAAGATAGCGATGAAACCCCACTTTTTGAAAAATTGGCAGCACTTCATTTAGAAAATGAACAAGAGGCAAAATCTGCAAATGCCTGGATTGAAAATAATTTATTTCTTGTAAAGTCTAAAATTGAAAAGAACTTAGATCTTTTATTCAATGCTAAAAATTTAGAAGAAATTCGCTTAGTTGTCGCAAAGTCCCCCCTTTTAAATATTTTAATGAGCCAATTCCCGGCTTACAAAAAACAAACAGAAGACTTAAGGGAGCTTGTCAATTTTCCAAGTTTTTCGCAGCTCACGTGGGAAGAAACCTTCCATGCCGCAACCAGCAAGGGATTTTTATTCATCTTGGCGCACATGGTTTTAAAGTGGATTCCACCCGTTCGAAACAATCCATATTTTAGGGCGGCAGATGAAGCCGTTACGCCTTATATTGGACCTTTTTTATTGGTGGGTTTTTCCATGGTAGGCGTCAATGCCTTTTGGCAATACAAGACCCTGAGTGGCAAAGACGAAGACAATGAAACGCTCTTAGATTTTTATTTAACCGCTCCCAAGGGCGATACCATTTTAGACGCGTTTATTATCGACCGGGAACAATCCATGACAGAAGCGGGGTGGTTGCAGTGGAAAATGGAGCGTTACATGGAAGTGGGCTTTCTTTCTTTTATGCTCTTTGCCCGACCTGCCATGCGTGTTTTTTCAGGGATTCGAAATAAATATCTGGAAAGCTTAATGACAAAGGTTGGGTTTCCAAAAAATGTGTATAGCTTTAAAGAGGCCGATATTATGGCAACTGCGCAGGCTTCTCGAAACAGTATTCAAGCACAAAAACCGCCAAAGCTCGTTGAAGAAATGCTTTTAAAAGATGTTACACAAGCTGAAAATAAACTTTTAAAAATTCTTCAAAAGAAGGAAAAATCTTTTTCAAAGCTTACAAAAACGTATGCCGAAGATTTTGAAGCTTTGCGCGTTGAACCTGGCACATGGGATCCGATGGAACTTGTTCAAGCAGTCAAAAGAATGGAAAAGTTACATCAGGAGAAATTGATTTCTTTAAGAGACTTCGAAAAAGCCAAAGAATCCTATCGAAAACTCATGTTTTATATGATGGGGCAGTTTTCAATGGTACATCCAGATTCTGCCATGGGGGCTTTAAATCGTAGAATTATTTTTGGAAGAACACGCGTTTCAACTGATGGGGTGAAAGTTGTGGAAGATGTGGGCGCTCAATTTTTTAGAGAGTATTCTGAAGTGTTACAAAGAACGGCCTCGGACGTTGAAGTTACCACAGAAATGGTTTCACTCAGCGATGGGAGTCCGGTAGAAATCATTCGTTTTAAGCGGGTGAATCCTTATTTAGCGCCATCCTTTACCTGGCAATCGATGTTGAAATGGCCGAGATGGGTTTTAGAATCTTTAAAAGAAAGCGCACAAGCAGAAGCAAAAATCTATCAGAACATCTATCGATATTTACGCGTGAAACACGCACGCGCAAAAGCCGCAAAGGGAGGTGGGGAA
>MGRI01000084.1:9897-14705 GCA_001798105.1 Deltaproteobacteria bacterium RIFCSPHIGHO2_02_FULL_40_11 | reverse complement strand
TAACTCCTTTTTTCATGATGTTTATTCTTTTGTGCTCGACGGCGGGATTCGCAAACTCCTCCTTTGAACAAAAGCTCCAAACCTATTTTACGGCATACGAAAGTAACGATACGTTCGAAAAATTTAAGTCGCAATTGGATGTGGTTCAGGCTGTGTTTGATAAGAACAGCGTTTTAACAGAAACCTATCACGCGCGCTTAGAAACCATTGACCAGTATGCACTGTCCCATACGCAAGCTGTTTTAGATTTGGCCCGCGTTTTACAAGGCGAATGGGAAAAAGAGTATTTGGTCTTTTTTAATATTGCCAAACGCAATCAAATCGAAAAAGCAAAAATGATTTCTTGGGTGGGCTTTTTGTTTGGTTCTGGAAGTTTATTTAAAAGTCCCAATAAGATTTTTTCACAAAGTCAAAAAGGATGGCAAACGCTGAGACGAATGTATGCCTTTTTTGCTGGGGTTACAGCCATTGGCACAGCGTGGGGACAATACGAAACACGTCAAAACCCAGATGAAATTCCCATGCCGCCAGCGATTGTTTTAACGCTGGGCGTGCCTTTGGCCCAAATTGATTTAACGTCGGCTGAACAAGGGGAGCTTTTGCGAGATGTTGTTTCAGAAGCTTTGGCTTTGGGGGCAGGGTATGCTGCCTACGCCTATACATCGTATCAAATGGCAAAAGGGTTTCGCCGAGGCGTGAATGCATGTAAACCTGCCAGAAGAAATGCGGTGGGCGTGGTTGCGGGGTTGGCTGCGGGGTTTGCAGCAGATCGTTTTGTAAAAGATTATTGCTTTAATTTTTTGTATGAAACTCAGAGACAAAATTTAGAAAATGAAGTGGTTCAAGCCGCAAGCGCCTTAAATCAAGTGCCTGTGGCAGATGTGAATTTGGCACTGACCCAAACAGCCGCATTGATTCAAGCCGCCTTTTCTTTGGAGACTTTTTATAATTTTCGAATTTATCAAGCTTTAAGGGATTATCAAATTGAAAGAGAAAAAATGTCCGCGAAGGCGGGGGCTCCTGCGGAGGATCTAATCGCGCTGGAAACCACAACATATCAACGCCTTATGGAAGCGTACCAGTTTCAAGTGCCCAGGGCTGATGAGCGTATCCAGCGAATTGCATTTGAGGAATCTTTGAAAGAGGCTTCTTATCTGGATTTAGAGGCGCTTTTTGAAACGCTGTCACCAGAGAAAAAAAGACTTTTCAATGAAATTCTTGCCCAGTATCACGGATCGGTGGAGACAAGCTTTCCAGATGAGCCCCAAAGTGTTCGAGATCAATTGATTGTTCGCGATTCTTTTTTTCATGAATTTTTGCATCGAGATATTCAATATGAAAAAACACAAATTGCGCAGGCTGTTTTAAATGGGAATCTTCCCAAAAACCCACAGGTATTGATGCTCTATGTTGTCATCTTTTTAGAAATGCAAAAAAGACCTTTTTTGGGATTGTATGCGCAGGATTTATTAAATCGAAGTAAACGCCTGGATGTGTTTATGCAGAGCATGGTGGAGAGAAATGATCAGTAATCCAAAAGCCATAGATTTTTATTGTATTCAGGACCGGCAGTCGCTGCACTCCTGCGGTGCAGCGCTGCCTGCCCGTCTCAGCCCGTTTGCACTACGTGACCAAGCCAAACGGGCTTCCGACAGGCTCCTTCATACAATAAAAATCTATGGCTTTTGGAGTACTTTAGCCTTCTCTACACTGCTGGCATCTGGAGCTTGGGCGCAGTCCATGTTTGACGAGGCTTCGATAGAGCAGGCCATGGCCACATATTTTACGAAATACGAAGAAGTCATGACAGAATCGCAAAAACAACAAGCGTCGCAACAAGCCTCGCCAGTGCTGGAACAAAAATGGGAAGATTTGGCCAGGTATGCTACAGCCGTTTCAAAAGTATTTTCAGCCTCGCATGGCGAAACATTTAATGGATTTATTTTAGACCTCATGGCGAAGTTTTTAGATGAACCTGAAAAGCGATCCGCCATTACTTTTTTTATAGAGCGCTTACAGCAAGAAGTGGAAGGCGAAATACGAGATACCCAAAACCATAGAGGGTGGAAGAGTGCAACTCATGGGGCTATTGAAGGGTTTTATATTTTATGTGCTTTGGAAATGGTTCGCGGTTTGGCTACCAAAGGAAAATCTGCCCTGCCAAAAGTGCAAACTGGGGTCACGCGGTTTATGTCTTGGGTTTTAAGGCGTGAAGCTGTGCCCGTTGCTGAAGCCGTGGCCAAGGAAGTGGGGGCTGGGGTTGCTGAATCAACGATTACAGCGCTTGTACCCGTAGGGGCCAAACGTGCGGCCCAGGCGGGGGCAGAGTTAACCTTTTACAATGCCAGGCGGGCTGGGATGCGAAATTTTTGGAATAATTTTATGAAGAACCCTTATTTTTGGGAGCAGATTTTTGGCAAAACAAAATGGCAGCGCATGTTTCGCTTTATGGCAGGGGGCGCTGCGTTTGGGTTTTCCCATGACATGTACAGTTATCATTTCTTAGAACAGAAGTTTCACCCCAAAAAATTGTTTGACATGGTGCAAATGGTCGAGCTTTTAGATACTGCATCCAGAGCGTGGGATTTAAAAAATGGTATTCAAGAAAATCTCGCAACCCTAATGCAGGATAAAGAACGCTTGGCCCAGGTTTTAGAAAATGAAGCAGAAAAAAAGGCGGTTTTAGAAAAGTATTCAGAAATGAAAGAAGCCTTACAAAAAATCCATGCAGAGCTTCAATACTTTCTAACCGAAACGCCACGGTTTCAGTCAAATATTTCTTTGGGCGAAAATCTGATGGTAGGAGAATTCTTAGAGGCACTTTTTAAAACCTATCCAGAATTTCAAGAAATTTTCCAAACCACACACACGTCTGAAACGTTTCAAGACAATGACAATTTTTCAAGTGTAACGCACCTGTCTTTAGAGCCCATCCAGGTCCACTTGGGCCAAGCCGCAATCGGGCTCCAGCAATTCGAACAAGCGATGCTGCCATTTTACCAGCGCAAAGAATAAATCTTGGATTTAATATCGATCCAAAATAAGGCATAAAATCTTGCTTAATGTTTTTACAAGATGCTTTATTTTGTGTAAAAATTTCATCTTTTTTATCCTAAATTTCGCTCAGTAAATAAGCAAAACCATAAAAACCCATACAATTCCAAGTACATGAAATCTTTGGCATAATCTTTGCTTTTAAAGAGTGGCATATGCGTTCAAAAATTTTATCCATTTTTTTGGTGTTTATCTATGTGTTCCCCAGTGTTTCAGCCCTTGCAGGTGATTCTTTTCAAGGCAAAGTTTATCTCAAAAGCAATAACGCCAAAATCTATCAGGTTTTAAAGTTGATGGATGATCGTACGCAGTGGCTAACGGTTTCAGAGCTCCTTCGAGAAATTTTAGATTCAGACATTGAAGACAAGTTTATTCGGAATCAACTGGCATTGGCCAAAGATGAAGTCGATGCCGAGTTGTACAAGAAAGTCGCCAGGCAGCGTGTTTTGGATTGGCCGTTTGTTGTGGCAAAGCTTCGCATTATTGAAGCCATGATGGCCAATCATGCGCGTTTAAATATTTCATATGACAGAGAGGTGCCCTTAATTAAGGGATTGCTTCAAACCTATTTCTTTCCGGGCATGGAAACAGAGGGGGATATTATATATCCCCCTAAAAAATCATATAGTTTTGATTTGTATGGGTACGTTCAACAAAACATTGAAAAGACAGAAACGGCCCCCAGTGGTGTCATTGACGATCCCAGATTTCCACCTAAACCAGAAGTGAAAAAACCAGATCCCAAAGACCCGAAAAATAAAAATGGAAAAGTTAAAAAAATTAAACCCATTATTCCTTATAACCCAAATCGAGACGAGGATGAGGATGCAGAAGAGGTTTCTCCGAACGGCTTAAAAGAAGATATGGATGCGATTACGGACACCGTAGAAGCTGTGAAAAAAATTACAGATGCCACCTATAAAGAGCTTCAAGATTTTGCGCACGCAGTAAGACTTCAAAATCAATTCGAACATTATGCGCTGCTTTTACAAGTAATCGCCAACCCCGATTCCATGTATTCCGATCCGCAGATGTTTGATTTTATGAAAGGCGTAAAACTCAGACTTCGCATTTCTAAAGAATATGACTTCAAGCCCGAACAACAGGATTTACTGCTCAGTGTGTTTCAAGAGCAAACAGATATTGGGTTAACCATTGAACAGGCCCTAGATTCCGAAACGGGGAAAGCCATTTTGTATGTTTCTTCCAATATGGTGGATCCGGAAGTGATTAGTTTTCGGTATCTGATTTACTTAAAAAAGATTTTAGATTTTTCATCGAATCCCATGACGCAATCGAAGGGCAGAGATTTGGTCGCCATTATGATTAAAACGGCAAGAAGTTTAAAAAAGCTTCAAGGGGCACAGCGTTGGTATAGTTCTTTAATGCAGGCTTTGGGGCGTGGGTCTGGGCATGTTTTAATGGGAGGCTATCAAATTATTCAAAAAGTTTTAGAAAAAGATGGCCAGGTTGTAAAACTTTTAGAAAAAATGAGGACGTTTAGTTTTGCAGTTCCAAAAACGGAAAAAATGGTGCGTCCGGCAGCAGCGGCGGAGTGGATTTCAAAAAACGACAGATACTTTAAGGCTGTGCTCTATATTGCCATGGCACATGACTTGGCAGCAGGGATGGTTCAGTACTTAACGGCCAGAGACAAATTTGAAAAAGTAGAAGTTTTTCAAGAAACGCTTTCCAAAGAAGTGGTGCATTTGCTTTACATGGCACCATTGGTCACGCAAAAAGCCATTTACAGG
>MGRI01000084.1:3871-9848 GCA_001798105.1 Deltaproteobacteria bacterium RIFCSPHIGHO2_02_FULL_40_11 | reverse complement strand
ACGATGTGCCACCTGCGCATCAAGTGATAAAAACCGTGTTTGGAGAAATGATTCCTTATACCGCGGCAAGCTGGATTACAGGCACAACGTATCGAACCGTTATGATTCGAGAGTATGAAAGTCGAATGGGACTGAATGAAAATGAAGATGATCTTTCGGTTCATTATTTTAGCGAAGCCATCCATGCCGCCCAAGACGAAGGTCAACTCGCGGTTTCGAGAAAAGCATTTGAAGACGAAATGCGAGCCTACGCCAATAAGCGCCTCTTTATGATTTACTATCTGATTCAGCGTTGGGACAATGCCGAAGTCACCGAAATGGGATTGGCCGAACGCAGGTATTGGGACGATTACCAAGCCTATCAAGCCACTGTTTCAGACGTAATTTCCGCCTACGACAAAAAAATGAAAGAACTCCAAGAAAAATCCGACCAACAATTCGAAGAAGACTACGGCGAGTTGTATGAGGAGAAGTAGGCGTAAACTTTTTTGACACTGCCTATCACCCACATAAGTTTTAAAAAATGGAATAATTCTAACCACTTGCATTTTTATCTGAAAAAAACTTGAACACTTCCTATACAAGCAAAATGGCTTGATTTTTACACCCTCAAAAACCAAGTCCATAAGTCCATAATTTTACACATGAAATTTTTTTTTTAATGTGGCCCGACCTTTGCACTTTATACAAGTGGGTATTGTGTGTAGATATGAAGAAGATTAAAGATTCATTAGAATTTCATAAAATTTTAAAACTAACCGTGCTTTTCGTGTTTATGGCACTTCCGGTTTTTTCACAAACCAAGCTTTCCGACACAGAAAAAGACCTGCTGCAACAACTGGGGATTTCTTCTGTGGAAGAGTTTCTGAAGGCAGACTCACTTTTAAAGCCAGAAACGCCTTCTGTCATCCCCGCGAAGCCTGTCATCCCAACGAAGGCTTCTGTCATCCCCGTGAAGGCTTCTGTCATCCCCGCGAAGGCGGGGATCCAAAAGCCCATCCAAAAACCTGTGATTCGTTACGCCAAACAGAAACCCAATCGTGCGCCTTCAGATCTTCAAAAGCCTGTTTTTGAAAAAGCTCCCAAAAAAGAACTCTCTGCCAAAGAAAACTTTTCAGATTTCTCAACCGTTTTAAGCGCCCTGGAAGACGAGTTTTTTGAATCGTCATCCCCCGCGAAGGATCTGTCATCCCCCGCGAAGGCGGGGGATCTAAGGACCGAAGAATCCCGAAGTATTACGGCAACCCAACGGGAACCTCAAGGTGCACCCGTCATTCCGACCGAAGCGCCCGTCATTCTGAGCCCGAAGGGCGAAGAATCTGACCCCCTAAACATCGACGCCATCGAAATCAATCTACCTGTGTTTAAAGTTGAAGAAAAACCTTCTTTTCAATACACAGATAAAAAGTTTCAAGAGTATGTGAGTGCGGGAGATCAAGCTGTAACCAATCATGAAAGAAAAGTCTTTCAAGCCAACGCCCAAAACTCGCCCCTCTATAAGCCTGTAAATCTTGCTTATAATGAAGCCCAAAATAAGAGTGCAGAAGAAGAAAAAGAAACGAAAAAGATTTATCAGCCCAAATTTACGCCTGCCCAAAACCAAGAGTTAGAAACCTTAAAGCAAGAAGTGGCACTCAAAGAAGAAAAGCTAAAAGAGGCGGCACAAAATTCTGAAGATTCTAAAAAAATGATGGAAGATTTTAGAAGGCTTCTTCAAGTCGACCAAAAAGAAAAGACGCCCGTATCGGTACAAACGCAGCCCGATCGAGAGTCCAGCGTCCGTCATTCTGAGTCCGGCGCTCGTCATCTCCGCGAAGGCGGAGATCCCTTCGGCATCAATCGCTTATTACAAGCCCAAAAGCCAAGCGCATTTGAACGCGAAAAGCAAAAGATCGCGTTGGAGTCTTTAAGTCGCATTATTTCAGACCCCCAAATGCAGGCCCAAAAACCACAGCTTGTGTATGAAGAGATTATTAATAAAACGATTGCGCCCAAAATAGATCAAACCATTGAAGCGTATGATTTGGATTTACATAAGGCAGCAATTCGAACTTTTGAAAATGTAGACGATGGTAAATTAGAATCCCAAAATGTGTCTAAGAAGATAAATGAAGCTTTGGTGAAGGTAGATGAATCTTTATTAAGGGATACAAGTATTTTAACAGATATTTTAGATGAGAGCTTGGTTGATTTAATTTCATCTGACCCCACGGCAGCAGTACGAAAAATTGAAACCGCGATTGAAGTGATGGAAAAAGGTATAAATATTTTAATTGAGATGGAAAATTTTGATGAAGCAGAACTTTTAGCAAGGTTTAAAAATAAAGATCGCAATCTTGAAACCCGACGTATGGCCGCCCTCCTTTATTTAAAACGCATGATGGATAAAGGCAAAGGTATTAAACAAAAAGATTTTGATGCGATCCAAGCCTTTTTAGAAAAGTATAAGCTTGAAGAAAAAGAAAATTTCAAAGATACCGTTGCAAAAAAAGAAAAAGCAGATTGTGAAGATAACTCGGATATTCAAGAAACAATTGAGCGTATGGAAAATTTACAAACGATGATTGCACAAATTGATCAAAAGCTAAATCGCGTACCGACAGGCATACAAAAGGAGATATTTGATCATTTTAACCTTGCGATTGAAAGAACCCAAGGGGCCAAGGTCGCCTTTGAAGCCAAGGCAAAGGCTGCTAAAGCTGGTTCCGAAGAAGAACGCATCTGTGTACAAGGATCTGAGGCCTGTGATCGGTTGAAGCAAGAATTGCAAGCAGCGAAGGAAAGCATGGGTTTTGAGACGACAAATCAGGTGAATGTGAGTGAAGAAAAAATAGTGGATGAAAGACAGGATATTCTTGGGGATGTTTTTGGCGACTAAAACCTAAGTAATATTAATGGGTTATAAGATTAAAAAACTATTAGAAATTTAACCCATTTTTTGCTATAATATTAAGCAGTACCGGGCGCATTTTATATGCGCCTTTTTTATTTGTATAATTCAATCTATTTGAGGGGGAATAAAATGTATCAATTTAGAAACGTAGTTTTGGGATGGGTTCTTGGTATTACTTTTTTTGTTGGTTTAAATCTTAATGCGAGTGCCATTTGGGATAACCCAACCAGCAGAGGTTTATTAGCAATTAGCCACCATGACCTTAATGAAGTGGCTAATGAGTTGAAACGTCAAAGTGATGGCAGGCTGCGTTTCTTAGATTATCATCCACACCATGGCGGTGGCATGTTTGCGACGATCATGGTGAACCAACTCCAAACAAAACTCAGTATTTTAAATGGACATTTACTCATTTTTAAAAGCAATCATGAAAAAGGCCGTGAAGTGATTGCGGAAGCTGATTATCAAGCGATTAAGACAGCAATGGGTACCTTCGGCAGTGCAGCAGATAAACTTCGCGCTTATTCTGACAGAGCTGGGATGACACCTGAAGAACTCAAAAATGATTCAGGTGTTTTATATGAATGTGTTTCAATGATTCGTGAAGGAGCAACCAAATTACAAGAGATCATTGATCGAAATCGTAAAGAAGCTCAACAAAATGAAGCCACAGAAGAAAGGTAAGTTTTTTTAATTTTTCAATAAACAATTTCAAATTTTAACCGGGCGCTCACATCGAGTGCCTTTTTTATTTGGGTTTAATTTTATCAGGAGAAAAATCAATGAAATCATTTAAGGGGGGGGTAATGTTTCGATTTAAAGTCATGTTTTTAATTATATTTTCTGTGGGAATAAATCTTGCAGGTGGTTTAAGCGCTTTTGCAAATACAGAAGATTTATCTGATGAGTTAAGCCAAGAAGAAAAGCATAAAATAGAGTTACTCAATGCTGATTTTTTGGCAGGGGAAGAAATGCTAAAAAAGATAGATGGGATGTTGTCAGAATCGCAGGTCCAGATCTTACAGGAAAAAATATTAGACCGGTATCACCGCATTCTTCGAATCGGCCAAGCTTACTCCGAAAGGGAATTAACTCTTTTTGAATACGAACAACTTAATCGAGCATTAGAATCTTTAAGCCGAATTATTTTGGACTCAGAAATGTATGAAAAACAAAAATTAATTTATAAAGAAATGATTAACAACTTAATTATTTCAAATATACACAAAGCCTCAGAATATCACTTTGAAGACTTGCATCTAGCCTTAATAAGGCTCTTAATTCCAGTACCAAATTACACAAATCCAGAAGATTTATTTAAGGATGAAAGTTTTAATGCTGAAAAATTAGCAAAAGAAATTGTTGATCGTAGCGATCATATCGCGACTGAAAAATTGAACCAAGCTATTGCGTTAGCCGATGATGAATTAAAGCATATTTCTCTTGAAAGTAAAAATATAGAACAAATTATCCTTTTACAAAAAAAATATATAAATCCACATCTCGGGATGAGAAGACACGGTATAGTATTTTTATTTAGTCGTTTCAATAATACAGATCTTCCTGAAAAAGATCGTCTCGCTTCAGCGATGATTTTTTTAGGCATTAATGATTACCCAGTCAGTAAAAACGATTTAAACGGAATTAAAAATTTTGTTACAGAAAAGACAGGCTTAACATATTCATTTAATAATGAAGAGTGTACCCCATGTAAATTACATAGAATATTGAATGCAAAACTGGAAAAAAGACAAGACTACCTTACTAAAATACAAGAAGGACTTGAAGGAATAACCAAAGAATTAGAAAGAATTGTCGAAAAAGTCGAAAAAAGAGAAAAATCAAATGAGAGCCCGCAAGAGCCTTCGCTAGAAGAAGATGATGATAATAATCAGTCGGAGGAGAGATACTTCCTGCCAGCACCTTTTCCAGGAGATGGTGAGAGATTCGTCCTGGATTCGAGCTTAAGGCGCTTCCAGAGCGCTATAAAGTGGGAGTTACCACGAAGTTTATCAAAATATGAACTTCGGGAGATTCTGCTTTTTTATAAGAAATTGTTGAACTTTAACTTTAAGACGCAACGGTCTATTTCATTACCGTCGTTTCCGGAGAAAGAACCTGCTGATGGGTGGCACTATCAAATACGTTCTCTTTCAAGAAAGGAATGTCAGTTTAGGGCTGTTCGGTCACTTGAATCAATTATTAGCGATAAAAAATTTCAAAAAAGACGTCCAGATATAGTTTATGATATGATTATTGAAGATATTTTAAAGCCTGCATTGCAAATGGCAAGTGATGAAAATAATACTCAATTACATGAGGAAATATTACATGCAATAATGATAGTTCCCAATCGTCGTTAATTTGGTTAGTTGAACGCCAATGTTCTAAGGGCTTAAGATAGCATTAATGATGTTCTATAGGTATTTTCCCAGAAATATTTTTCATTTATGACTTGCCCTTCATATGAGGGCATGTTACAAGGAGCGCAATTTTTAAGGAGGATAATATGAAACGTTTTAAAATTATTTTTTCAGTGGTTGCTTTTGTTTTATGCGCAGCGAATGCTGCTTTCGCTTTGGACTATTGTAGCAGGTATCAAATTCGAAATGCAGCTATTGGTTTTACATGCATAACAGCGAAAGGCTATCAATTTACAAAAGTTGATTGGCGTGGTGAATCTCATGCGTGGATGGGGCCTGATAGCGTTACTTGGAGTGACTATCGATTTTCATACGCAAACAAGGGGCCAGATAATGGCGAAATTGTTTTGGATTCTGAAGCCGTAAGAGAGTGTCAATCTATCGGAGGCTCTGTTCCTTCTGTAGAAGATTATAAACGTGCCGAGAGATATGGTTTTCGTGAGGTGATTGACAGAGCCAGTGGCACTTTTTGGACTCGCAATATTGATGCTCAAGGATGGGGCTATCAAGCACATTGCGGCAGTAATTATCCATGTAGAATTTCTCGAGGATCTCGGTCCATAGGTTCTAGCTTGATGTGTGTTTCATATTAGCCAGAGCAGAGCTTAAATTAATTTAATGCACCTGCGGGGTTGGTGCTTCGGGGCGTTTCCAATTCCAG
>MGRI01000084.1:0-3859 GCA_001798105.1 Deltaproteobacteria bacterium RIFCSPHIGHO2_02_FULL_40_11 | reverse complement strand
TCGGGGCGTTTCCAATTCCAGGCTTTGAGTTTGTTGTTAATGCTGTTTCTGTGGGTGCCCAGAAGTTTTGCGGCCTTGACAATAACCCAGTCTGTTTGTTCCAGAGCTTCTTTGACAAGTTTCTTTTCTATCGTCTCCAGAATGTTTTGAATGCAAACCGTGGTGTGGGCCAATTTGGGGGTGAAGGTTGCGTGATCAAATAAAACTTCTTTTGGAATATGTCTTTTAGTAAGTGTTTTTTCATCGCCCGAAAAAATGGCCATATGAATTAAGACGTTTTTAAGTTGGCGAATATTTCCCGGCCAGGGATATTTTCGAAACACATCCAGGACTTCTTCGGAGAGTTCCTTTTTTTGGTTCCCACTTTCATTTAGAAAATAACGAGCCAGAAGCGCAATGTCTTCGACTCTTTCTCTCAGTGTGGGCACTTGAATTTGAATGACATTAATTCGAAAATAGAGATCTTCTCTAAATTTTCCTTCCTGGACCATTCTTTGTAAGTTTTTATTGGTGGCACAAATCAGTCTGAAGTTTACTTTTATGGTTTTGTTGCTGCCCACGGGTTTTATCTCTTTTTCCTGTAAAACACGCAGAAGTTTTGATTGAAGCTCCAGTGGAAGTTCCCCAATTTCATCTAGAAAAATGTCATTTCCATTGGCCAATTCAAAAAGCCCTTTGCGATCTGCCCTGGCATCTGTAAAGGCCCCTTTTACATGGCCAAAAAGCTCACTTTCAATGAGATGAGGGGATATGGCCCCACAATTAATACTGTATTGAATCCGCCTATTTTCTTTTTCTTGTTGGGTTAGAAGTTCTGCAACAAGCTCCTTGCCTGTGCCATTTTCGCCTGTAATGAGGATAGAAACATCTTTGTCTTTAAGTTTTTGGATAATCTGTAAAACATCTTTTATTTTTTCGGATCGCCCAATCACTTTTTGATAAATATCTTCTGCCTGATTTCTGTCATCTGTGTAATATGAAAGTTGTTGGTTCATCATGCGTTTTTCTAAAGCCTGTTGAATGGCAAGTTGGATGAGCTTTCTGGGTTTTTGTTTTTCAATATAATCAATGGCGCCCAGGGTCATGGCCTGTACAACAGTTTCAACAGAGCTATTCATGGTAAACATAATGACATCTGTTGTCGGGAAATCCTTTTTAATTTGTTTTAAAGTTTCAAGCCCTCCCATTTCAGGCATGAAAATATCTAATAGAACAAGATCGAAATAACTGTTTTTAAGTTTTTCAAGGGCTTCTTGGCCAGAGGAAGCTACATCAATATCATAAGTAGTTTCTAGAAAGTCTTTGTACATTAAGCGCATTCGGGGTTCATCATCTACCAGTAAAATTTTGGGTCGTCTATTTTTAAGCATGTTCGACATGTTCAGCTTCCCCCCCCTTTTGAAAAATGAATTTTCATTTTTGTTCCTTTGGCAGGTGTACTCTCAACACTCATTGTTGCATTGTGTTTATCCAGGATTCTTTGGCAGATATAAAGCCCTCGGCCATTGCCATGCTGTTTTTTAGTTGTAAAGTGAGGTTTAAAAATATGCTTTAAATGAATGGCTTCAATGCCGCTTCCATTGTCCTCTACGTTAACAATAGTTTTTGAATGACCATTCACACCTTCTGTGTGGGCCGTAATTCGAATATATCCTTCCGAAATGGCGTCGTTATTTTCAATCGCGTAAATAGAATTGGAAATAAGATTATCAAAAACTTCTTCAAGGTAGGCCTTGTCTAATGAAAGTGTTGGCAGATGGGGATCAATTTGGTTTAGAAAAATAATTTTCTTTTTGAAACTTTCTGACGATACGCGATAAAGATTCATCACTTTTTCAATCATATGATACAGGGTGGTTGGCGTGGGATGAAGATCGATCGGTTGTGTGGAATCTAAAATTCGAGATACAAAGGTTTCCATTTTATTGGATTCATCTAAGATGGCTTCTTTATGATATGAAAGGCGTTGTTTAAAATTTTGAACTTCGGAGGCGTTTATTTTGCTTTGCGTTGCAAGAAGCTTTTCAGCATCAAAAACAATATCTAACGCACTGTTTTTAATAATGGTAAGGGGCGTTCGAATGCCATGTGAAAAGTCCTGCATGAGTTCTCCCATGGCCTCTGTTGCGCCTTTTCTTTCAATCATGTCTTGAGCATTTTGAATCTTTTGAATGAGCTTTTGGGCTTCTTGATAGATCACTCTGAATTCTTCGTGTTTTGGGGATGTCCATGTAGGCGAGAGTATTTTTTCGTATTTATTGAAATCTTTCAGAATAGAAATAAGTGCGAAGAGAGGATCTTCAACTTTTTTTCGAATCACAAACTTTAGGCCAACCCAGGCGCTTATCGTTAAAATGAGAACCCAAATCACAACCGCCCATCTGGCATGATAAATTTGTGCGTTTAAGTTTTTCTTTGAAATCCCAATTTCTAATGTTCCCAGCGGATGTTTTGTAAGATCTTCAAAATATAGTTTTTTAGAAAAATAGAGGTGAGAATTCTTTGTTTCTCTTAAATCCAATGGGGCTTCATTGCTTTCCAGGGGGTGGGTGGGGTAGGAGGCCACGCGCTCTCCCTTTGGGTTATAGATATTTACAGAGTCACATTGGCTGGTACGTATCAAAAGTTCAGCGGCAATGTTGAGCCCTTCATGATATCCCGAAAGCAGGTGATTGCGTGTAGATTGTGCAAAAAACTCCAACATGGCTTTTCCTTGGCTTTCAACGCCTCGTTTCAAATGAGGTTCGATAAAAAAGAACTCTAAAATAAGAAAAATGCTTAAGATGCTCAGTGCAAGAAAACCAAATGTAAAGCCAAAGAGCTCTTTTCCAAACGAAGGCGTGGTGGGCGGCGCCCCTCTATTATTATTTCTTTGTAATGGTATAAAAGTCTTCAACTGCCACATAATTATATTCTCCAAAGTTTAGGGTGGGTTGGATGGCCTGTACATGATCCCAATAATAAAGGGGGATTACGGCAACATCGTCATACAAAATTTGTGAAATTTTTTCATATATTTTTTTTCTTTGTTCAAAGTTGTGCGTACGTATTCCCTGGTCGATTAAAAAGTCAACAGTGGGGTTATCATAATGAAAATAATTATTCGAGACGCCAGAATGAAAAAAACCTGAAACCATGTGTGGGTCTGAAATAAAGGGAATTCCACGATAGTACAATAACTGAAAATTATTTTTTTCTGTGATCTTAATGAGGGTGTCTCTGTAAGCATTTTGATCCAGGTAACGAATCTTTAAGTCAAGCCCCAATTGTTTAAAGGCATTCGTAAAAAACAGGTCTTCTTTTTCGTTCTTAAAAAGGGTGCTTTTTGTAAGCTCTAGGGGGCTATATTTTTTAAAATTTTTATATTTGCTTTTTTTAAGTAATTTTTTAGCGTATGCGAGATTGTGCCGTTCAAACGCCTGTGTGTCAATTCTTCCAAATAAGTCTCTAGGAAAAATTTGATCCGCCACTTTATGGTTTAATTCCAAAACATTTTTTTCATAAGCCTTCCAGTCAATGCATAAAGAGAGAGCTTTTCGAAAGTTTTTATCATCGAAAGGAGGTGTTTTATGATTAAACCCTAAAAGGGTAATGCCGTGTTGTAGGGTGCGTCTTATTTTAATTTTTTTTTGTGAAAGTTTTTGAATGAAGTCTGAAGCGGATGCGAACCCAATTTTAAAATAATCTAGATCGCCGGCTAAAAACTTGTAATACGCGGCTTCATCCGGAAGAATAAACCATTCTATTTTTTCAAGACGCGATGCGCCTTCAAAATAATTTTTAAAGGGAAGTAAAGTAATTTTCTTCTTTTTTTGATCAAATGAATGAACCTGAAAAGGTCCCGCCCCAATTTGTTTTT
>MGRI01000083.1 GCA_001798105.1 Deltaproteobacteria bacterium RIFCSPHIGHO2_02_FULL_40_11 | reverse complement strand
CTATATTATTATTTTAAATACGTATTAGGCTGAGTCATCCTGAAGCCCGAAGGGCTGAAGGATCGCATGGATTACAAAAGTGCTTTTACAATAATGTGAATCGCGAGCAGGCTTAAAATAATTTTTAAGGCCAAGACAAAAGAATTGTCTGAGATTTTTTTAAGCAGTTTTTTGCCAATGGCGTTTCCTAAAACCACCATTGCAATCAATCCAAAAAGAATGGAAGCATGTTCTTGGACGTGAAACCCAATTTGCAAATAAGCGCAAACTTTAAAGAAGTGTAAAAAAAGCTGGCAGGCTGCTTTAGTGGCGACCAATTTTTCTTTTACGAGGCCTTCTCTTAAATAGAAGGGGGCAAGAAAAGGACCTGTTGCGCCAATAAATAAAGAAATGAATGTTGCCACAAAGCCTAAAATAAAAAACTTTCCTTTAATCTTGGGGGCATTTTTAAGTTTGGGCATCCAGGTCATGAGCAAAATAAAAAAGCCTAGAAAAACTTTAAACGTAGATTGCGGAATTTCGATCACAAGGCGGCTTGCCAGATAAGCTGCTGGGAGACTGGCAATGGCAAAGGGGAGGGTAATGCTCCAAACGATGCTATCATAAGATAGGAGCGTTCGAGTGAGGTTGCTTGCAAATTGCACAATGCCATGAAGGGGAATCAGCACCAACGGCGGAAAAAAGGCTGCCATTACAGCGAGCAGAATAATGCCCCCTCCCATCCCCATGGTGCCAGAGATGATGGAAGAAACGAGGGCGGCCAAAATAAGGATTATCGTTTGAAGCATGTGTTTGGTTTAGAGATTTTTTCTGGGGGTAAAAACGAAATCGTTTAGGGTTTGAATGTCGTTTTCATGTTTGTTGAGTGTAGCGCCATGTTGTTGAAGTTTTTCAAAATGTGCGTCATGCCCTTCAGCAAAAAGAACCATTTTTGATTCTAGATTTTCGATCAAAACCTTTAAGGATAAAATGCCCCGATCAATTTTTTTATCAGTATTTTCATTGATTACACGGATGAGATGTTCATTATTTCTACGCATAACATCCAAAAGCGAATTTTTTGTATCTTTAAGTTTTTGATCGAGCTTTGTGTCTTGTTCTGTAAAACGTTGGTCTAGCTTTTGATCAATTTTTGTGTCTTGTTCTTTGAACCGATGATCAAGTTTCTGATCTACGATTTCGCCAATTGAAATTAAGTCTTGTTTTGTCAGTGTCATATGTTCTCCTTTAGTGTATGTTTTTTGAAAACATTGATCAATGATTTACAGGAGTGCACTCAGAAAGTAAATCCCAGAGCTGAAAAAAAGGGACGGAAATCCGACCCCCCTCCGACGGTTATTGGGAGGATGCAAACGTGAGCAAAAGAATATGTGTTGCGTTTTGTGTGTTTTGTTCTGGAAGAACTTTTGGGAATCCATATTGAGGAATCTGAACAAAAATTAATTTTCCGGGCTGCTCATTTTTTTGCCCAGAATTCCAAGCCCCCCACATTTCTTGAAGTGCCTCACGCTGGTCTATTTTTACGTAAAAGGAAGACCAGGGTTTGGGGTTCCAGGCTGAAAGATCTTGAAGATTTTTGAATTCAATCCTTCCATAGGTTGGTTTTAATGAATAGGCTTGGTTGGGGTGAACGTAAATTGTATTGAAAAGTTTTGCGATTGAAAAATGGGTAAAGATTTCCTGAAAAGATAATCCCTTACTTTCTAAAACGGTTTTGGGATGTTCGGATTGAACCAGCGGTTTAAGGTCTTTATAAGTTAAGTGGTGCATATAAAGGTAGTAAAAGAATAAAAATGCATGACCATAGTATTTTGGAGAGTCGACCGGAAAGTCTTCTAGGGAGATCTGGGGCGATTCAAAATATTTTGTAATTTGGTATTGCGGAAAAAAACCTGTAAAAAGATATCCAAAGAGATGCGCCAGCCCCTCTTCAATCCATTTTGGGGCATCGTTCCAGCGCAATCTGTAATAAAGATGAAAAAGTTCGTGGGCAATATAAAAATACAATTCATCTTTTGAAAGCTTATCCAGGCTTACCCATAAAACTTCGTGTCCCAGCTGCGTTCGATACAGCGGGGTATAATAAGCTTGATATTTGAATTCCATTTTTTTGGAGGGGGTAAGGCGTTCTGTAAAAATAATTTGAAGGGGCCAAAGGGGGAGTTTTTGATCGGTATCCGTTGTAAATAAAAATTCAAATTTTGGAATAAATTCAGATTCAATTTTTTGAATGAGTTCTGTGGCAAGTTCAATGGTAATATTTTTTTCATTTTGATTGTCTGCATCGCATCGTATTTTTTGAGTTACAAGAATAGAATTTAACTGAATGTTTTCGTATGTCTTCGTGTAGGGATTGAAATAGGAGACTTCTTCCGCGCCAGATGAATCTGCACAGAAAATAAACAATAAAAAGAGGCTATAAATAATTTTTTTCATTTTAACCCTTACCGTTTTGTAACGAAAAAATGGTTTAAACAGCATTTAACGATTGACGTTTAAAAAATATTCTCTTAAATAGCAAGTTAAATATTTGATTGAAAGCTATGAATACGATTTATCAATATACAGACCACCGAAATTTTTTAAAAGATTTTTACCAAATAAAAAAGAAAAAAAATAAATCTTTTTCCTATGCGGTCTTTTCCAGGCGGGCAGGGTTGAACTCCCCCAACTATTTAAAACGGGTGATCGATGGCTCTAGAAATATTACGCCCAGAACCATCCGACATTTTATTACAGGCTTAGATCTTTCAAAAAAAGAAGCTGATTATTTTACAAACCTGGTTTGGTTTAATCAAAGTTCGGCATTGAACTCGAAAGAATATTATTTTGGAGAGCTTAAAAAGACAGTACAAAAAGAAGACAATGCTGTTTTTAAAATCGACTCCGATTATTACGATTATTTATCGAATTGGTACTATGTCGCCATTCATGAAATGGTCAATTTGAAAGATTTCCAGGAAGATCCAGAATGGATTCAAGGGCGGCTTAAAAATAAAGTTTCAAAACCGCAGGTTAAAAAAGCCCTTGAGCAATTGCTTCGTATGAAGCTTTTAAAAAGAGATGAAATGGGGCGCTTGCAACAAATTTTTCCACAGCTTGAGTATCAAAAAGAGGTCGTAAGCCTGGCCATTCAAAACTTTCATCAGCAAATGATTGATTTGGCCAAAGCTTCCATTACAGAAGATGAAAGAAATGAACGCGAACCCAGTGGGCTAACGCTGTGTATCCGAAAAAGTGATTACCCAATGATTAAATCAAAAATTGAAGATCTTCGAAAAGAACTCAATGAAAAATTAAGTTGTCAACCCAAAGAAGGGGAAGAAGTTTTACAAATCAATATTCAACTTTTTTATTTAACAAAAAGTATTGAAGGGAGAAAGAAATGAAAAAACAAATCATTGTTTATTGTTTGGGGGTATTGTGCCTGGTTGGGCACCCTGTATTTTCGGGGGGTGGAACCAATGTGGGCGGGGGCGGCGGTGCCAACGACGAGCAATACTATCCGCATCGTCATGAAGCGGGCGAAGCTTCTGAGCATCCCTGGGAATCTCTTTCAAGTTGGTGCAGTGCAACGCGTGGCATTTTACTGGAATACAAGCAATTGGCCAACTTGGCGCGGGGTAATTTTCAAAATATCCGAAATATTTTTGTAGAGGGATTAACCACAGCTTTAAATAATTATAAAAATCCTGAAACAGAAGTCCCCGTGGAGCTTCTCACCATGAAGTCTATTTCAAGGGCTTTGGCGCTCAATAGTTTACTCACGGGCCCCCAAGATCAGCCAGAACGCGAAGCCCAACAAGAACAAGAAGTGGTCGTTGAGCTGCTTTCTCATTTTTATACCTTTATTATTGAAGTGAATATTCAATTCGATCAACGCTATACAATTCCGTATTTTCACAGTCAGCATCGCTGTGGGAGCGACTGCCAACATACATTTATTGTGAATGATCATTTTTATACAGAATATGGAAAGTATGTTGTAAAGCTCCTTTCTTTTGGAATGGATCGAGCCATCCCCATGGGAAGTAGCCACAGAGAGCTTTTACTCTTTGAGAGTTTAACCGGTTGGGCAAAAGATGATCTAGCGTTATCTGTGCTAAGTCGTAATTATGAGTGCATTCAAGAGCAGCTTTCAAAGCTGCATACCCACATTCATAAATACTTAGAAGGGTATCGAACCTATTTTTCAGATAGTCGCGTGCTTTTGGTGTTTACGCGTCATCGCGTTGAAAACATCATTCACGAGCTCGAACATATTGAAAGCCATTTTAAAAGACATGGGGATAACTGTTTTAGTGCTTACCATTCTTTGGGAGGATATTAATCATGAAAAAACATATATTCATTTTATTTCTATGCTTGGTTTTCTCCGGCATATCGCAAGCAGGCATTTCGGGGTTACAAAACTTTATGCGGCTTCATGAACATTTAGGGGGCGAGTTAAAAATTAAAGAAGGAAATTATGTGGGGCGAGGGGTCACAACCGACAAGCAATATCAACTCACGTTGGTACAATACTCTTCGGAAGCGCCAGAGCAATTCAATATTATTTTAGAGCGCCTCACAAGCGACCATAAAATTGAAGAAGTTGAAGTGTATGCTTCGCGTCCTGTTAGCGATACGCAGCAAGATTTTTCGCAATTTGTACTTAACTTAGATAAAACGGTCATTGTTCCGCCCTATGATGGTACAGCTTTGATGACGCTCACCCTTTCTTATCTGGAAAAGGGGCGGATGATGTTGGAGCTGAAACCTCTGAATAATGCGGGAGTCTTTACAGAAATTGTACGTTTTTATTGGGGCAGATCTCTACAGTCCGAGTTTTCGCATGCAACGCCTACGCGATATTCTTTTGAAAAAAATGAATTTCGGGTGTGGGAAGATAATGAAGGCAAATGGGCAGAAGTGATCTTGGTAAATGATGCCGAAGGGAGTGGTACTTTTTTACTTTCCAATGGGGGCATGCCAGGACTTTATCATTTAAAAAAAGTTGAACGTGTGGGGTATGGTAGAGAAGTCAGCGATCAGGTCTCTTATGTGGTGTACTTTTCTAGAAGAGTGCTGAAAAGAGGGCTGATTACGGGGCCCTTCTTTATGGGAAAAACTTCAAGAAAATATGTCACAACCATTCCCTCACTTTCGATTCGGGCTTGGGAGATGGAGAGAGACTAATGAAAAGCGTCATATTTTTTCTGTTATTTTGTTTTATGTCTGTTTCTGTGTGGGCCCAAGAGTCCATGTATGATGAAGGCGTAGATACAGAAATTACAAAAGAAGATATTTCTGAAGATTTACTTCTTTGGGCACAAAACACAGCCTTAAAGTTGAAAGATGCGAAAGTCAGGCTTCGAGAAATTGAACAAGCGGAAAAAAGAGAATTTTTGCTCAGTGTCATTCGAGAGAGTGTCCAAGAAGCGCAAGATTTTCCACAACTTCTTTTAATGCGGTTTACGTTAAATAGAGCTTTGACATTGGCAGATATTTTTCAAGATCATGATGAGAGCATGGTTGTGAATCTTGTTTTGATGCCCGCCGTCAATCAGGCCATTGCCTTATATGAAAATGCAGATCTTCCATTTCTTGAAGAAGGTTTGAAAGACGTTCCTGACACAGCATTTAAGCCCCCGGCCTACGCCGCATTTACAAAGGCAAATATTACGTACTTATTAACGCTGTCCAATGTGCATCGGTCTTTTGTGGGGCAGTTTGAAATTTTAAAAAATGCGGTGGTTTGGGTGGCGAAAGATATGAAGCGATCTTCTGCGACAAATCGAAATCCTGTCAATGCCAATCTCATTTTAGATTTAAAAAATCTGTATACGGAACATGAAAATATTCAACCTGAAGAAATAAGCTATGTCATAAATAATAAATTTCGAAAAATGCTCTTAAAGGTTTATGAAAAGATGAAGGTGGAAGCCAATGCCGCAGATATTCCTTCTTTTATGATTTATTTTACGCCGAAATCCAGGGATTCTTTTTCCCAGGCGAGCTCAGAAAAAGTGCCACGTCAGGATTCTCAACCTTCTTTGTGGCAACGCTGGGTAAAAGCACTGAATCAGCCGCCGATTGCAAAAGATTACTCACAAACACAGCTTGTCGGTGCAACACTCTCTACCGGCGCGGGAGTGCTCGTACCAAAAGATACCCAAGACCAAGAGCCGACCCAGCCTTATGCAATGATCGGGATGGATGTTGTGCGATACCAAAATCCAGAAACGGGAACAGATGCCTATTTTGTGCGTGGAGATTGGCGGTATGGGGAGGGAGAATTTATTCGCGAAAAAATAAAAATTGCAGGCGCAAGATGGGTAGATGACGAATCTGGTTTTGGGGTGTTTGCAAATATTGTTGATTTTGAGCGTGATAATTTAAGAAACATTGAAAGAAATTCAATTGGTAATTTGGGTGTTGCGCTGCACTACGAACCTTTCGAAAATAAAAATATCGCTTTAGATGTCAATGCCTATTGGTCTCCTATGGAAAGTGAAAACAACTTACAATTGAATCATTTTAATTTGGGAAATGCTTCAGATTCCTGGAAAGAAAACATGAAATTGAAAGAACAAGAACATTATGACCAAGAAACAGAAAGTATTCGTGCATCTCAAGAAAATGCAGATTTCTTGGTTCGAGAAAGGGGCGCTACCATTTACAGGCAAGGAGATGGCAGAGATATTGTAACGCCGGCGGGGTGGCGGCAAGGATATGGATTTCCTATTTTAACAGAGGGCGACAGAACCACATTGGGTGGGAACACACAATTGTCGGAGAAAGAATTTAGCGCTTTTACAGTAGATGCGGATTTAACCATGCGGGGGCAATTTTCTACAAAAGATTTTAAATTGGGTCTTGGGACAACAGTTTCTCAAATGCAGTTTGATGATTATGACGGAAGATATCCAGCGGTTCATTCGGATCAATTTAAAAATCAGCTTCGCCTTCAAAATTATCATGCACAGTTTGAACTCAGACTGACGGATGAAACGAGAACATATAAGCGTTATGGCTCCGATAGAATATATATCAATAATTTTGATAAGAAGCCTATTAATTTTGGCCCTGTATTTGTTTTAAGCTATGAACTCGAAGACAATGGCTTGGGGCGCAATATGGCCAATTATTATAACCCAGATTTTGCAAAAACCTTGCCTGAAGCAACAGAGGTTTGGCAGGCGTACATTAAGTGGAATTGGTAAGAATGAAAGGAATGTTGATGAAAACTTTGAGTATATTATTTTTGAGTTTATCTTTTTTAATTTCAGCGCCAGGATTCGCCCAAGAGTCCATGTATGATGAAGGTGTAGATACAGAAATTACACAAGAAGATATTTCTGAAGACCTGGTGCTTTGGGCGAAAAATACAGCCCTTAAGTTGGAATCCGCGTTAACCGAGCTTAAAAGTAAAAGGCAGGCTTCTAAGAAAGAATTTTTTATACAAAAGATTAAAGAAAGTGTTCAAGAAGCCCAAAATTATCCACAACTTCTTTTAATGCGGTTTTGTTTAAACCGGGCATTGCGATTAGATGAAATTTTTAGAGGCCATGATGATGACTTGGTTTTAAATTTAATTTTGGTGCCTGCTGTCAAACAAGCGATTGATTTGTATCGAAGAGCAGATCTACCCTTTCTAGAAGAAAGTTTTAAAAACATGGATCAAAAAGAATTTTTACCCCCACCGTACGCGGCATTTACAAAATCCAATATCCATTACTTCATTAATATTTCTTATTTTCATCGAAGTTGGGCAGGGCAGCTTGACGTTTTAAAATATGCCGTTGCGTGGGTGGCCCAAGATATGAAAAGGTCTTCCGCGACAAGACTCAATGCGATGAATTCAAATTTAATTATAAAGTTAGAAAAAAAGTTCGAAAAAATTATTGAATTTGAAAAAGAAGGTGTAAATTACACACATTTAATTCAAATACGAAATGCCCTGTTAGAAGTTTTTGAAAAAATGACCGTTGAAAAAAATGTTTTCCCCATCGATTCTCCCCTGCAGGTTTCGTTAGATGAAGAAAAAAATAGTTATTATTTTGTGCCGGAAGTTCCCGAAGTTCCCGTTGCCCCACCATTTCCATTGCTTTCTTCCGGAGATGTTCTCTTACAACATAAAGATGTCATTCAAGATATTCGGCTCAGTCAAGACGATCGCTATGTGATGGTGGCGGGGGAAAATAAAGAAATTCAGGTTTTCGATTTAAAGAAAAATAACCTACTGGGTACGATTCAAAGCCCACTTCAATTATTGAGTTATGGATTTTTGAATCGTTTCAATAAAGTGTATGCCATCTATGCTGAACAGGTGCTGATCCTCATGGATCTCGAAACAGGTTTAAAAGAAGAGGTTTCAGTCACGGCGCTTCCGGACCATCCTTATTTTAAAGCCATTTTGACCCAAGATGAAAAATATTTTGTTGTTGGATTTGCACATAAAATATTTCTGTTTGACATCGAAAATAGGGTGACGCGTGAAGTTGAAATTGTAAGCCAAATTAGACATCGAATAGATTCTTATATTGATACTTTCGATATTTCATTAGATGGGCGCATTTTATTTGTAGAGTATGGGCATGGAGTAGCTTTATATGCACTGGATTTTACTTCAGGAGAGATTCTTCAAAGTGTGGATGCTCAAAAAAGTAATGCATATACCCAGCTTGAATATGTTTCCAGAAATCATATGGCCTATGTTTTAAGAGGGGGCGTTTTCTACATATGGAATCTTGAAAACAATGTTTTTAAAAAACTGGAAGATAGTTACTATAGAGATCATTTCTTCCATGGAATGAAAAAGATTTCTCCAGATCAAAAGTATCTGCTCGTGAGAGGGGGCAACGGAAGAGAATATAGAATATTGGATGTGGCATCAAATTCCTTTTTGCATTCTATAAGCTCTTATGGTGAGGCTCATTCTTTTTCTGAGACAGGGGAATTTTTTTTAGTGGCACAAGAGGTGGGTGAATCTTATAGAAGAGAGCTATCCTTTCAAGTTTTTCGTACAGATCATTTTTCATCGCTTTTAACACAAACCTTGCAACAAGAAACTCAGGAACGTTACCAATTCTTTTTTAGAAAAAATAAATTAATTTATGTAAGGCGTACGCAGATTTTTGAATTTGACTTGTCTCATCCTAAAAATGAACCAAAAATATATCAATTGTATAACGACGCCCCATTTTCTTATTATAATCTAATCGCTGCGGTTAGCTCAGAGGGGCGATTCGTCATTACAAATGACAAGGATCGCAAAGTTTATTTTTGGAAACTCGATAACTTGGACTAAGCGCGAAGAATCTCGTTAATGCGTAACTTGCGGCTCAATGTAGCGGTTTAATTTATTATACAAAGTTTTAATCGTAATGCCCAACGCCATGGCGGCTTTGGTTTTATTGCCATCAAAATATTCGAGTGTTCGAAGAATATGTGTTTTTTCCATGTCTTCTAAAGCAATAATGGTACCCAAGTCTGTGGTGGTTTGTGTGGGAGATGTTTTTGGGAATTTAATATGCCGTCCAATATCTTCTTTTGTAATTTGTTTTCCATCCGATAAAATTTTAAGGCGCTCCACTACGTTTTGGAGTTCTCGGATATTTCCCGGCCATTGGTATTCTGTTAAGTATTGTAAAGCGTCTGGCGTAATTTCTTTGGTTTTCGATTCTCCCCAAAGCGATGTTTTTAAAAAATGGTGAACCAGGTGTTCAATATCTTCTTTTCGTTTTCGAAGCGGCGGCACACGCAGCGTAATGGTATTAAGCCTATAAAATAAATCTTCTCTGAAATTTCCTTCTTGAACTTCGTATTCTAAGTCTTTATTGGTTGCAGAAATGACTCTGACATTTACTTTTAAGGCTTTTTTACCTCCCACTCTGTAAAATTCGCCTTCTTGTAAAAAACGAAGCAACTTCGTTTGCATGTGTTTACCCATTTCACCAATTTCATCCAAAAAAAGTGTGCCCTGGTGGGCTGTTTCGACCAACCCAATTTTTTGTTGGTGCGCTCCGGTAAAAGAACCTTTTTCATGTCCAAAGAGTTCTGAAATGAGAAGATTTTCGTTTAATGCCCCGCAGTTAATCGTTACATAGGGCGCGTTGGCTCGATGGCTTTTTTCGTGGAGACGCTTGGCAATGAGTTCTTTTCCAGTGCCGCTTTCGCCTTGAACGACCACCGTTGCGTCTGTGGGGGCAATGCGGTCCACCATATTTAACAGTTCTTTGAGTGTGAGCGAGTTCCCAATAATTTTAATATCCGGCAGTTTTTGATCGATAAATGTTTTTAGGTTTTTATTTTCGTATTGAAGCATCTGTTGGGCTTCGCTTAAAGCTTTTGTTTTTTCTTCAACTTTCTTTTCTAAAATTCGATTAAATTCTTTCACTTCTTGAAAATTTTTAATGCTTTGAATGGCTACCGCACACAGGTCTGCAATGTGTTCAATCACAATGACATCGCTATCTTCAAAGGCATACATCTTTTCACTTTCCACATTCAAACAGCCCATGACTTGGCCTTGAAGTTGAATCACACAACAGAGTTCTGATTTCGTCTTAAGCCCTGGAAAAGCGTGGTATTTGGGTTCTTGGGTGACATCGTTGGAAATCAATGTTTCGCCATGCTTCATGGACCAGCCAATCATGCCGCGTTCAATGGGAATGCGATCTCCAATCTCCTTGGCATAGGGAACCAAGCCCTCTTTGGCTTTGAGAACGGCTTCGCCTTTGTATTTTTCGTATGTCCAGATAGAAATATGATGGAAGTGAAAGGCGTTTTGAACGGTTTTTGCAATTTCTTGGTAGAGGTCCTCAAGCTTCGGCGGGGATAGGATTTTTCGACCTACCTCATTGACCATTTTTAGATGGGAAGCAATGATTTCATTTTTCCCCAAATTTCCCCCTTTTGCGATTGAGGGGTGAAATTTATAGTACAAATGTAAAAATTGCAAGCGGTTAAGTGTTTCGATATAAGCGAAGAATTCATGAAAGATTTATTTCGAAAGTATATTTTACCAATTATTTTAGCGGCGATTCTGTATCCTTATATACGCACGCTTCGGGTGCGTATTGTGGATAGCAGTTTGCGGCCCCTGAAAAAGGGTCACTTAAAATCCTATATTTATGCGCATTATCATGAAGATATCCCCGTTGTGGCTTTACATCATGCGTATGCGAACACAATTTGTACCATGGCCTCTCGGTCGAAAGATGGTGAGCTGATTTCGCGTGTGTTGACCCTTTTGGGATTTAAAATGGTGCGTGGATCCACCCGCCACTTTGGGGCACAAGTTTTGGGGCAAATTCAAGAAAGTTTTCATCAAGGCAAAACCCTGGCTTGGGCCGTAGATGGTCCCAAAGGTCCACGTCATCAGGTAAAAGAAGGGGTTGTGTTTTTAGCAAAAAAATTTCAAAAACCCATTGTCCCCGTTGCTGCGGCTTCTCAGGGAAAATGGGTGTTTCAAAAAAGCTGGGATCAAATGTGGTTTCCCTATCCCTTTTCAAAGACAGTGATTGTGTTTGGCGATCCCATTTTAGAGTCAACGACTGCCGAACACATTCAAATGGCTTTGGCCGATTTAAAGCAAAAAGCCACTTCTTATTTACTTTAGAATCTTTCACGCATTGTCGATAAGAAAGCATGCGTCATCGAGTGCTCTTTTTTGGGATTTTCATAACAATGGCATTCCCATTTTTGTCTCAATCACAAATGTTTACATTGGTGGATGAGTCAAAAGCGCTTGTTGTGTTGGTCGATAATACGCTTTCAGCAATTCCAGGCTACCCACTCTTAGATTGTCCAGGATTGTATACTTACAAAACCCCAGACCGGACATATTTTGCTCAGAGCCAAGATATTTTAGATCGATTTAAAGCATGTCGTAATTTACAAAAAACAGCTTGCGATAAAACACAAGCCCAAAGGCAATTGCAAAAGGAACAAGAAGACAATTTAAGGCTTGAATTTTCCCATATTTTTACAGAGCAAGAAAAACGAATTGAGGCAGAACAATTGGCTGAAAAATTAGAACAGCTATCTTTGGAAAATCCCCTGCTTCGACAACAAACTGAAAATACGATGTCGTCACATCTGGAATATTTAAATCAACGGGGTAGAATAGGAATGCAGAAATTTTTTGGCCAACATTATGCGAAACCTATGGTTGGTTTTACGCGGTTACAAAATGATCAAGCCCCTGGTTTCCCTGGACATATTCTTTCAACGTTAAGACAATTTATCCAAAGGTTAAAAGAAAGCCATCCTAAAATTTTTAAAAACCTGGATTCTATTTGCGATGAAACAGTCCGTAAGAAAGGGGATGTTAATTCTGATCGTTTGGTGGCCAAAAATCTTAGAAAAATTTATGATGGTTTATTCCAAAATTTATCAGATGAAGACGTAAGAGAGTTTACCAAAGAATTTTCAGTGTCTTTGCATGAAGCTTTTTCACTTTCTATTTCAGACAAGTTAAAGTTTTGGCCGCTACACGACTCTCACCTTGTCCAATCGATAGAAGAGCGTTTTTATCCAAACGCCAAGAAAGCTGAAATAGCCCGTACATTTCAACGTGTAAAAGAAAAAATTATTACTTATGTCGAGCGGTCTGCGGAAGGTAAGTCGCAAGATGTGTCTCAAGCAAGACAAGTTTTAAATGGTATTGATCTTTATTGGCCAATGGAACGCATGGGACAAGAAGGTTTTACGGGGAATTATTTGCAAAGCATGGTCACCAGCGAGAATGCCGCATATTCTTCAGAGAATAATCGTATCAAAATTAATGTTCCTTATTTAAGTGCACCCCTTTGGAAACAGATGTGGACGTTGTCGCATGAAATTGGGCATGCGATTGATTTAAGTTCTAACCGAATCCCCGAATTTTGGAAACATCTTAAGGCGTGTTTTGAAAAAAAAGGATTTGAAGAAACGCAAATGGGAGAAACGTTTTCAGATTGGTTGGCAGCAGAAATATTGATGGAGTTTTTAAAAGAGCCATCCCTTTCGCTTTCAGAAAGTGAAAAGCGAGAGGCCGTCTTAACATCGGTTTGGCTGTGTCGAGCGGCTGAAGAACAAGAATTGATGGATCCACTTACAGGAAACCCAGATGTGCACCCACCCGATTGGAAGCGGATCAATACGATATTACGTGCACATCCTTACTTTAATCAGCTTTTTGGCTGTGCCTCGTCACCTTCTTATTGTTCAGGAGAATTACCATGAAGATAAAAAAATATATTCTTTTATTCGTTTTAAGCTATTTTTTCATAACGGGTCTGGGTTGGGCGTTAGATTCAGAACATTATGTTTTAAAAATTCATAATGCCCACACAGGAGAAAATTATCAGATTACTTTCATAAGAGGGGATAAAACGTTTAAAATATCTCGAATGATCAACGGCAAAGAAACTGCTTCCAATGAAATAAAAGAATCAGCATTTTTAAGTATGGCGCAAAAAATTCATAGATTTTTAGAGACCACTCAGCCGATCAAGCCTCAGGTGGAATGTCGAGAAAAATACGAAGTTGTTTCTTCTAAAAATTCTGTTCTTAAATCTAAAAAGGGGTGCGTGGACAAAGACGTTAACTTTTTGGAACTGTATTTATTTGCTTTAGAATCTTTTAAGCCTTTCCGATAAGCTTCTTGAGGAGTAACCCACGAATGAAAAAGCTCTATATACTTGTTTTTACTGCTGTTTTTTTACTTTATCCACTCAAGACACTTCAGCCGAAGGTAGGGAATTATCTGTCGCCGCATCAGCCTACACAGAAAATCTCGCACCTCACCCTTGAAGAAAAAATTGGACAAATGCTGATGGTTGGGATTGAGGGGACGGCGCTTACGCCAAAAACTCAAAAAATGATTCAAGACCTGAAGCTTGGAAGTATCATTATATATAGTCATAATGTTCAAAGCCCCACTCAGCTTCAAAGCTTTATTTTAGAAACACAGCGTATTGCAAAAGAAAACACACAAACGCCTTTATTTGTGGCGGTGGATCAAGAAGGGGGATCTGTTGCGCGCATTCGAAAAAATGCATTTGTATTGCCTTCTGCCATGGCGATTGGGGCCACAGGTTCTCCCAAACTTTCTTTTTTGGCGGGAAAGCTGACAGCACAAAATTTAAAGACCATGGGGATTAATATGAATTTAGCCCCTGTTTTAGATGTGAATACCAACGATGAAAATTCTGTGATTGGCGTGCGCGCCTATTCCGATAACCCAGATCTCGTTGCCCAATTGGGGATGTGGTACATCGAAGGTCTTCAATCGCAAAATGTGGCTGCCACTGCAAAACATTTTCCAGGGCATGGGGAAACGACGTTGGATTCTCACTTTGCAATCCCAACACTGAAGAAAGATCTAACTTATTTAGAAGATTTTCATTTGGTTCCGTTTCGAAAAAGCATTGCAAATGGTTTAGATGCCATTATGACTGCCCATATTTCTGTGCCGGCTTTGGATCCATCGGGATTGCCTGCCACGTTTTCGTATAATCTTTTAACGAATGTTTTGAGAGAAAAAATGCATTTTGAGGGGGTTATCATTACAGACGATCTCGAAATGAAAGCCATTCAAAATGAATTTGATGTTGGACAAGCTGCTCTCAAAGCCATTCATGCAGGAAGTGACATTGTCATGGTGGGCTGGACGCATGAGAAAAAATACCAAGTCTATCAAACGCTTTTACATGCTGTTCAAACGGGGAAATTATCGGAAGAACGTGTGAATGAATCTGTTGGGCGAATTTTAGCGTTAAAGCAAAAACGAGGTTTATCAAAAACAAATCGCCTCCCGGCTTCATTGGAAAGTTATGAAGATTTACAAAGCGAACTCATGAAAACCATTTCTAAAAAAGCAGTGACCGTGATTCAAAATAAAAACAATCTTTTACCTGTTTCCGAACAAGATTCAAGACGGGTATTACTGGTAAGTCCGCTTTGGACATTTTCAAAAGAAATAAAATATTATAATCCCAAGATAAAATCGTTTAAGATCCCCTATCAAACCACATTGAAACAAAATGAAACGATTTTAAATGCGTTAATCGAAAAATCAAAACACGTGGATCTTCTTCTTTTTGGAATTACGCATGCTTCACACGTTTCTATTTTAAAAGGGCTTCCTTTAGAGGTTCAGAAAAAAACAGTCGCGATTTCTTTTGAGTCTCCGTATGTGTTTAAAACGTTACAAAATGTTGGAACTTGGGTCTGTGCCTATGATCTTAAGCCAGAGCTTTTAAATGCAACGGCACAAGTGATTACCGGGGTTATTCGGCCCCGCGGAAAATTGCCCATTACATTTACGCCGAGAGAAAAAGAGCCGAAAACAACGGTAGCCCATAAATAAAGTCATGAAGCAGGTTTTCGTCATTCTTATTTTATGTGTTTCACTCCAAGGGTGGGCACAGATTTCCATCCCCGCAGGTGGGGCTTTAACAGAAACGCCTGCCGTGCAGCAAAAAGGGCCCTCCCCAGAACTTCAAAAATTAGAAACCGAAAAACAGACGCAGCTTCAACTTCTTTCTCAACTGGAATCTGAAGTTCAGGAAGCGCAAAAAAAGTATGAGTTCGAACAACAAGAATACGAAAAAGTAAAAGTCGTTTCCAGAGATTGGAACAGAAGAAATGCCGCGGAAGCTTCCATGATGCAAGCACTTTCCAATTTACAAGACGCAAAAGAAAAATTAAATGCCCAAAAGATTTCACTGTTAAAAGTTGAAACACAAATTGAAAAGACACAGCTCAACTCACCGCAGTCCAAAGAAACTCGAAAGAAGATCAATACGATTTTAAAAAACGGTGTCATTACGCTTGGCATCATTGTTTTATTTATTATTCTTTCGGCATTGGGAAAATCGCTTGTGAATCGGCGTATTAAGAGCATGTATAAAAAATATTATGCTCGGAAAATTATCAGTTACACGGTTGCTGTGACGGCATTTATTGCAGTGATTAATTTGGTGATGCTCAACATGACGTCTCTTTTAGGGACATTTGCTGTTTTATTACCCACCGTTCTTATTTTTATCGATATTTTTCAAAGTTTTGTGGGATGGTTTGTGATTATTGGCCCCAGAGGCTATAAACCGGGCGATCGTATTGAAGTGGATGATATTTTAGGAGATGTGATTGATATTGGAATTCTTCGAACGGCACTTTTGGAAGTCAAAAAAGAAGGACAATCCACCGGGAAAATTGTTTTTATCCCAAATAGTCATGTGCTCAAAAAACCATTTTTTAATTATTCGGCCGCGAGTCAATATATTTGGAATGAAATTTCTTTTTTACTTACCCATGAAAGCAATTGGCAAAATGCGAGAAAACTTCTTTTAGAGTATGTGAATGCAGACTCTGTGGAACTTTTAAAAAGAGCAGATGTGACAGTCGACAAACTTACGAATCGATTTATGTTTATTAAAGGGATTATGACGCCCACGGTGTATACAAAAATAATGCCCTCTGGGATTGAACTTACGCTTCGGTATTTAACCACGGTACGCGACCGCAGAAATTCGGAAGACCAGTACTTCACATTTGCCTTCGAGAAATTCAAATCCGAAAAAGATATTAAGTTTGCCAAAAATTTAATCAACTAAGTGCTCAATTCATAAGCAAATTCAAACACTTACCCTGTTATGATCCAAATATCGTAAAGCTATTTGACAGGCATATTTTCACGCTTAAGTACTTGAAATAATAGAGTAAAACCTTTTTGAAAATCATTCTCAATACAAGATGAAAAAAAGTTGAACAGGCATTTTTATCTGTGTCATTCCCGCGAATGCGGGAATCTTAAAAAAACAATCTTAAAATCACTCCGCTAAAAAATTTGGCAAGACAATTGCAGAGGAACACCGCAGTAAATTTTTTATTTTTTTAAAATGCTTATTTGTAAGGCAAAAAAGATTCCCGCTTTCGCGGGAATGACGAGGAGGAAATTGTGAAAATATCTAAAACCCTAAATGTGTTGTGTGTCTTATCCATTATTTTTTTTATTTCTCAAAATTTTAGTTACGCAGGCTTAGACGATTGTGAACATATTTTTGATGCATCCAAAAATAATGTGGTTGATCTTCAATTAGAAATTGAAAAAGAAGCCTATGATTTAAAAGCATTGCTGGATCCTAAACATTCCTTAGCGGTTTCGCATCCGTTGATGGTCATGAATGCAGCACAACGTATTTTATCTCTTATTTACTTTGGGGGGATGAAAGAAGTTGCCTATCCTTTAAGTCCCGATGGAAAAGTTCGAATGTATCCTGTGTTTAGTCAAGGGTCGCGCCTAACCGATGGAAGACTTATTATTGGGCAACTTGCTGAAATTGATGAATTGATGGAAGTGATTAAAACAAATGGCTATAAGTTACCTCTTCTTTTAGGCCCGCATGGAACTGGAAAATCAGAAATTTTAGAAATTTTAGCGTTATTGGCAAAGAATTTAACAACATTGCATCCGGATTTTTATATGTATGATTTTGGATGGCAAAATTTAAGTACAATTCCAGCGCTTCAAGCAGAACTTTTAAAAATTGGAGACCATGAAAATGTAAGAATGTGTCCCATGCACGATTCTCCTTTTACGCTGCTTCCAAAAGATGTTCAGGAGGGTGTGTTAACGCAAGCCCAAGAGCGCGTTCTTGCACTTTCAGGACAAAGTCCAGCACCCGTTCGGGAGCCTTGTGTGCAATGTCAATATATTCGAGGAAAGGTTTTACAGCATTACGCAACGGAAAAATTGGGCAAATTAAAACCAGAAGACCGTGAAATATTAAAACGCTTAAAGGGGTTAGCTCGATTTCAAACATTATCTTCGGAAGATCAAACCCTATTATCAAAACTTCAGAAAAAAGGGGAACTCTCCAGTGAAGAAATTTTAGAGGCCTTGAATAGGCATACTGTTGTTCGAAGAATGGTCATTGATTCTTCAAGAGGCTCTGCTCCGATTGTTGATGCTCAGCCTCAGGATACGGATTGGAATGGCTTGATTGCGGCACCCCATGGACTGATGCGTGATATTTTAGGTCCGAGTCATCCTTTGGCATGGCATTTTAATGGAAAATTTTTAGGTGGAAATGGGAACGTCATTTTCTTAGATGAGGTTTTACAAAACGCAGATGATTTTCGAAAGTTTTTATTGCGTACACTTCAAGCAAGAACATTAGATCAAGGAGGAATGCCTAAAACTCCTTTTGATGCAGTGATGATTGCAGCTTCCAATACCGCAACGCGTGATAAGATTGTTCAAGATCCAAATAATGTGCCACAACTCGATCGTATGTGGGAAATCATGTTTAATTACAGTGTCATTCCACATGAAATTGCAAAACTTATGGTGCATTTTGTGAAATTAAAAGGTGTTACTGTTTGGCAGCAAAAACTTTCCAGGTCTTTGGCGAAAGAGGAAGCATCGGATGGAGCTGTTTCTGAAGTGCCGACCGAAGGCGTTGCACAACACGCTGTAGAACTTGCCAATTTAGAGCAGCTTTTTCCAATGGTTGAGCCTGGAAAAGCGCTCCAGGGGCCGGATGGAAGGTATAAATATTGGGCGGAAAAAGAAGGGCGTCGTATTCATGTCAGTCCGCACACCATTCTTTTTATGGCGGATGTTGCTGCAGCCAGCCGAATTGTTACCGATGTCAAAGCGGCAGAACGCCAACTGAGCGATACCCAACCCCATGCGATTTTACGATCCATGCTCTTCCGAGATTTGGTTACGCGTTTAAAGGTATATCAAGGATTGGATCGGCCATTGGATTCGGAATTGGAAGAACTCAAAGAACTCCGAATTAAATTGAAGGAAGGGGATCAGGGTATTTCTTCCAGGGACGTTGAAAAGTGGTTAGATTTGGCATTGTCACAAGCGACAAGAAGTGAAAACCATTTTTGCTTAACGCCTCAAATTGCGATTCGTGTCTTTCGTGATCTTTTGAATCGTGGAACGATTAAAGCTCCTAATTTAAAAACGCGACTTCAATGGGAAAAATATATGCAGGTCGTAGGGCGTTCATTTTTGGTTCCCGATATTCAAACAGATATTAATGTGGCGCTTTCCAGGGATACGGGGCTTGTAGATGCAACTTATGAAGAAATTTTATATGAAATGATGGCCTTGAATGATGATCCCAGTGCAACACGTTATACCAACAGAAGAACAAATCAAAAACGTGCGATTAATGCAAAGCGTTTAGACGTTATTCGAAATATTTATCTATCCCTGAAGGGGCGTCCACTCGCGATTCAACAAATTGCACTTCAACATTTAAGATCTTGGGATGTAACCACAAAGCCTGAGGAAATTGTTCAGGATCCTGGTTTAAAAGAATCCATTGTTAAATATTTATCTGATAAAACCATGGAAGTTGTTTCTTTGCCAGACTTGGTTCAGTTTTCAGATACACAAGAAGGAACCGATCAAACACGTCAGGCATGGACAAGCTTCCAAAAAGTGATGATCGATCAGTTGGGATATTGTCCAACCTGTTTGAAGCATGCCATGGATTTTGCAATGGAAGCAGCGAGCAAACAAGGACAGGCTGCCCCCCCACACAAACACTGATGCATGGGACTTATTCATAAATACCTTAAATTTTCTTTATTCAGTTTAATCGGGGTATCCGTTCTCTACGCAAATTCCGAAT
>MGRI01000082.1 GCA_001798105.1 Deltaproteobacteria bacterium RIFCSPHIGHO2_02_FULL_40_11 | reverse complement strand
CCCGTAGGAGTCTGGACCGTGTTTCAGTTCCAGTGTGGCTGGTCGTCCTCTCAGACCAGCTAGCCATCTTTGCCTTGGTGAGCCGTTACCTCACCAACAAGCTAATAGCGCGCAGGCTCGTCCCTTAGTGATAGCTTGCAAGCATAGGCCATCTTTAATCACTGTGACCGAAGTCACTGTGGTCTTATTTGGTATTAGCCATCCTTTCGGACGGTTGTCCCAATCTAAGGGGTGGATTACCTACGTGTAACGCACCCGTTCGCCACTTTACTCATTTCCGAAGAAACTTTCTCGTACGACTTGCATGTGTTAAGCACGCCTCCAGCGCTCGTTCTGAGCCAGGATCAAACTCTCCGAATAAAAATTTGATTTGTTTAGAATCACGTAAAAAAAATACAGTTATGTTCTTGACGTGGCTTTCTGTCTAGTTTTCAAAGACCAAGGGATTCGTTTCCTCACAGATTGCATAGGAATATACAAAGCAAAATTCAAAGTCAAGCAAAATGTCCTTAAAAATCTGTTAAAATCTGTTTTGCTGCTAAATAGCCAGGAGCGCCTAAGACACCGCCTCCCGGGTGTGCGCCAGATCCACATAAATACAAATCTTGAATCGGTGTTTTATAACGTGACCACCCTGAAACTGGCCGCATAAAAAGCATTTGATCCAATGTCATCTCACCATGGAAAAGATTTCCACCCGTTAATCCATATTCTTGCTCTAAATCCAATGGACTTAAGGCGTGTACGCCTTCAATTTGATTGCGAATGCCCGGCGAAAACTCTTCCAATAAATTTAAACAACGATCTATAAATTTTGGTTTTTCAATCTCCCAATTTGAATCTTTTAAATCATATGGCGCGTATTGAACAAACATTCCCATAATGTGCTTTCCGTCTGGGGCAATGGTTTTGTCGATAGATGTTGGAATGGTACATTCAAGCATTGGGCGGGTGGAACATCTTCCATACTTTGCATCATCCCATGCTTTTTCTAAATAATCCATGGAAGGCGTTAAATGAATGGTTCCTCGATGTTGAGGTCCCAATGTACTTCCCGGAACGGCTTTCCAGTTTGGAAGCCCATCCAACGCCAAATTCATTTTAAACGTTGCGCCACGACATTTTATTTTTTCGATCTCAGAAATAAACTCCAAAGATAAATGTTTTGGATCCACCATTTTTAAAAAAGTTCTTTTCGGATCCGCATTTGAAGCAACGCATTTTGCCAAGAATTCTCTTCCATCTTTTAAGGCAACGCCATAAGCCTTCCCCTCTTTTACCAAAATATTTGAAACTTCTGCATCACACAAAACATCTACTTGAAAACGTTTTAAAGATTTTAAAATGGCTTGCGTAATCCCACCCATGCCCCCTTCCACATAAGCCCATGATCCTTTGACGCCTTCGGATTCGCCCATCACATGGTGAAATAAAACATAGGCAGTTCCTTGTTGATAAGGGCCTGCATAAGCACCAATCACGCCATCTGTTGCCAATGTCGCTTTTAATTTTTCACTTTCAAAATACATGTCTAAAAAATCTTTTACACTCATGGAAAACATACGTAAAAGCTTGGCCAATGTTTTGGGTACTTTTCGAAGCGCAATGCCCATACGTGCCATTTCAATAAGCTCTCGAATTTTTCGAGTTTGCGGATCTAAAGCGGGTTTTATCATCATGGGTTCAACAAAACGCGCAATTTCTTCTAAATCGGCCTCATAGCGATGCCAATTGTTGGCATCTTTTTTTGATAATTTTCGAATCTCTTCTAATGTTTTTTGAGGATCACGCCAAAAATAGTAGTGGGAACCATCTTCAAATAAAGAACAAGAAGACGGATCTCGAACCAAAAGTTTTAATCCATGTTTTTTAAGTTCTAAATCCCGAATGACTTCAGGCCGCAACAAAGAACACACGTAAGAAGTTGTAGAAATTTTAAACCCAGGAATGACTTCTTCTGTAACACACGCACCGCCTACAATATTTCTTCTTTCTAAGACCAAGACCTTAAGACCTGCTTTCCCAAGATAAGCGGCCGTTAAAAGACCATTGTGTCCGGCACCTATAACCACAACATCGTATTCAGACTTTTTCACGTTTTTATTTTTTAACTTACACATTTACCAAGCGCAATAGAATTACAGACGTTTACGTTGACACTTTTCAAACGCTTGGTATAAAACTCAATCATTGTGATTTATAAATTAAGGGGGTGTAGCTCAGTTGGGAGAGCGCCAGCTTTGCAAGCTGGATGTCGCAGGTTCGATTCCTGTCACCTCCAAAGTACTCGAACCGAGTCGAACTCACGTCCACCACATTGCACATGCTAAACCAAGAAAATATTGTTTGTTTTTCGTCTATTGACTGGGATTTCATTTGGCAAGGACATCAAGAAATTATGTCCACACTTGCCGCACAAGGACACCGTGTTTTATTTATTGAAAACACCGGCATTCGCACGCCAGGCATTCGCGACGCAGGCAGACTTAAAAAACGGCTCTCCAATTGGTACAAAGGCACGCAAGGCATTCGAAAACAATCCGAAAACCTGTATATTTATTCTCCGCTGATTTTACCCTTTCCTTATTCAAAGCTTGCCGTTCAACTGAACACCTATATTTTAAAACGTCAACTTCAGCATTGGTTTGAGTCTCTCCATTTTTATAACCCTATTTTTTGGACCTTTTTACCCACAGCATTGGCTTCCAACCTCATTACAAAAATAAATCCCAAACTTTCTGTATACTATTGCATTGACAATTTAGAGGCGAGCTCTCCTCAGGCAAAAAAAATTAGACGCGATGAAAACAACCTTTTAAAAACAGTCGACCTTGCTTTTGCAACCTCACACAAATTGCTTGAAAATTGTAAAAAATATAATGCCCAATCACATTTTTTCCCTTTTGGCGTTTCATTGGAAAATTTTAATTCCACTCAAAAACCTCAAAAACCAATTGAACTCAAAGCCATTTCAAACCCCATCCTTGGCTACATTGGTGGCATTCATAAATGGATTGATTTTGATTTGGTCCATACGTTGGCCACACGACTTCCAGATTTTCAATTTGTTTTTGTGGGCCCCATTCAAACAGATGTTTCTAAACTTGCCTCTCTAAAAAACATTACTTTTACGGGGAAAAAAGACCGAACAGAACTTCCCAATTTTGCGTATTATTTTGATCATTGTCTTATTCCGTACCGCATGCATGAATACACAAACTGCGTTTATCCCACAAAACTCAATGAATATCTTGCTCTTGGGAAAAGTGTAATTTCAACCCCCATCCGTGAAATTATTCTTTTTAATCAAAAACATGGAGACATTGTAAAAGTTGCCAAAACAGCGGCTGAATTTCAAAACCATATTCAAAAAGGGGAAAACGAAATTGAAAATATCCAACAAAAAAGAGTGGATATTGCAAAAACAAATGCATGGCCAAATCGAATTTCAGAAATGAACGATTTAATTTCTAAAAAAATACAAGAAAAGCAAGATGAAACACAAGTACATTGGTCAAATCAATTGAAACATATTTCAAAAAAATATCGATCTGCGTTCTTAAAACCTGCGGTGGGACTTCTTCTTTTTTATATTTTACTTTTCAGGTCTCCGCTGCCATGGTTTATGGCGCAGCCGCTTCGCATCGATAAACCTTTAACGCCCGTAGATGTCATTATTACGCTTGGAGGGGGCGTGGGAGAATCTGGCCAAGCTGGCCAAGGGTATCAAGAACGTGTGGCAGAAACCGTTCGTTTATTTCAAGAAGGGTATGGAAAATATGTTATTTTTTCCAGCGGCTATGCGTATCAATTCCATGAAACAAAAATTATGCATGCACTTGCCGTAGAATCGGGCATTCCCAATGATAAAATCTTCATCGAAAAGAAAAGTAGAAACACGCATGAAAACATAAAATTTTCATACCAAATCATGCAAAAGAAAGGCTTTCAAAGCGCCATTTTTGTAAGCTCTCCCTATCATTCAAAAAGGGTAGCGCTTACAGCGACCAAAAATTTCCCCAAAAATACTTCATTTCAAACCTATGGTGTCCAAAATAATAGCTATTTTAGTGGATTTCAGTGGTATCCCAAGCTCTATCAAATGAAGGCAATTCTTCATGAATATGCCGCCATTGTGTATTACAAGTTCAAAAAATACATATAAGTACTTAATTTTATTTAAGTTTTTTGCCATTGAGTGCATAGATAATCTATGCTATATTTGCATAATTATTGTGCAAATATGTGCTATTTAAAAAGGTGTATAAACTTTTTATAAACTCCGTCGTCTAAGCCCCTGTAGACGATTATGAAGTATAGATTTGATTACAGACGAAAGACATATTCAAACCCTCATCGACCGACTCAAGGAGGGCGATGATGCGGCATTTGATGAATTATTTCACCACTTTAAGCGCCCTATTTTCTTTGTGGCACTTCGAATGGTGTCCAATCAAGACGATGCCGACGAAATGGTCCAAAAGACGTTTATGCAAGCATATATAAACATCAAAAATTTTCGAGGGGAGTCGAGCTTTAAAACTTGGCTGTATCGAATTGCCATGAATGCCTGTAAAGATCATCTTAAAAGTAAAGAACATCGTGCGATTAAGATCGATCTGGAATCTCCCAGTATGCGAGGCCTGAAATCGACTTTCGATCATCCCATCAAAAAAATGATTCGCCAGGATCAAAAGAAAGTGATTATCGATCGCATGAAAAATTTATCATCACAGCAAAAAACAACCGTTGTTTTAAGAGTGTTCGAAGATATGGCCTTTAAAGAAATTGCGCGCATTTTGGAATGTAAAGAAAGTACGGCAAAGGTGCACTATCACCAAGCTATTTTAAAACTGAAGGACGAATTTAAAGAAGACGCTAAAGGAGACTTTATATGAAATGTCAAATAGAGCGGTTGATTGATTTTTTAGAAAATGAATTGCCTGCCGAAGATAGAGTTCAAGTTCAATAGCACCTTAAAACGTGTGACACGTGCATCGA
>MGRI01000081.1:4773-25346 GCA_001798105.1 Deltaproteobacteria bacterium RIFCSPHIGHO2_02_FULL_40_11 | reverse complement strand
ACAAATGTTTCAAATTGCCATTCAAGCGGCCATTGGTTCTAGAGTCGTTGCCAGAGAAACCATTTCTGCCATGCGAAAAGATGTCACAGCCAAATGTTATGGCGGTGACATTACCCGAAAGCGAAAACTCTTAGAAAAGCAAAAAGAGGGGAAGAAAAAGATGAAGCAAATCGGTAGTGTAGAGCTCCCCCAAGAAGCCTTTTTAGCAGTTTTAAAGATTGATTAAAAAACAGTCGTATGCTATAACCACTTGATTTCACATGAAAAAGAAGTCTGCCATTCGAGAATATACAGAAGCTATTATTGTCGCCGTTCTCATTGCTTTGTGCTTGAGAGCCTTTTTAATCGAAGCCTTTAAAATTCCTTCTGGATCGATGATTCCCACTTTAAAAATTGGAGATCATATCTTCGTTAATAAATTTATCTATGGCCTTCGCATCCCCTACACCAAAATTCGTTTTTTTGAGTTCAGAAAGCCCAAAAGAGGGGAAGTGATTGTTTTTATTTTCCCCATCGATAATTCCAAAGATTATATTAAGCGTGTGGTAGGTGTTGCGGGTGATAAAGTTGAACTTCGTCAGGGAGAACTGTTTATCAACGATGAAAAAGTGCCCAGAGAACTTCAAACCGAGCGCGCCATTTTGCAAGACGTAGAAGGCCAAGACGCCATGGACCTGTATCAAGAAAAATTAGAAGATTACATGCATGATACGCTTTATGTAAAACCCGAATTCAAATCTGCGGATAATTTTGGGCCGGTGACGGTTCCGCCCCATAAACTTTTTGTCATGGGCGATAATCGTGATAATTCCTCAGACTCTCGCAGTTGGCGCTATGTTCCCATGGAAAATGTAAAGGGCAAAGCCATGTTTGTATGGTTGTCTTTAAATTCCCGGGATAAGATTTCGCTTTTAGGTCTCCCCAAAATTCGCTGGAAGAGATTCGGCAAAATGATACGTTAATGGGATTTAAATCAAAGCATATATTATCCATTCAAGACCTCTCCCGTAATGATATTTCCGAAATTTTAAAACTCGCAAAAAAATTTAAAACATCACAAAATTTTGGAAAAAACCTGCTAAACGGGAAAACGGTTGTAACGCTATTTTTTGAGCCTTCCACCCGAACCCGAAGTTCTTTTGAAATGGCGGCCAAGCGCTTGGGTGCTTCTTCCATAAATTTATCGGGCAGTGGGTCGAGCATGGTGAAAGGTGAAACCCTTTTAGATACCGCCCAAAACATTGAGGCCATGAATCCGGACATTTTAATCATTCGCCATTTTTCTTCAGGGGCCCCCTATGTGTTTTCAAAAATGCTCAAAACCCCCATTATTAATGCAGGCGATGGTTTTCATGAGCATCCCTCTCAAGCCCTTCTAGACCTAATGACCATTGAAGAAGCCAAAGGGAAAACCACAGGACTCAAAGTTTTAATTGTAGGGGATATTGCACACAGCAGGGTTGCAAGAAGTAATATTTTATTACTCAAAAAAATGGGGGCACGTCCCTTTGTTTGCGGCCCGCCCACACTCATCCCGCCCGATCTTAAAAAATGGGATATTGATATCTCTTATGATTTACAATCTGCCATTCAAGACAAAGACGTTGTCATGATGCTTCGGATTCAAGAAGAAAGGCAAATGCAAAACCAATTCTCCACCAAAAGAGAATATGTAAAATACTATGGCCTCACACATGAAACTTTAAAATATGCAAAAAAAGACATGGTGATTATGCACCCAGGCCCACTCAATCGTGGCACCGAAATTTCGCCCGAAATTGCAGATTCCCCCCATTCTTTAATCCTAAGTCAGGTTGTCAATGGAGTTGCCGTTCGCATGGCGCTCCTTTATCTTTTAGGATTAGGAGGTAAAGTTGAAGTGCGTCATTAAAAATGGATTTGTCATCGATCCTGCTCAAAACATAAAAGCAAAAAAAGATATCTTAATTGTAGATGGAAAAATTCAAAAAATGTCATCGGAAAAATTAAGTACGAAAAATTGTGACCAGGTGATCGACGCAAAAGACAGGATTGTTTGTCCCGGCCTCATCGATATGCACACCCATTTGAGAGAACCTGGTTTCGAACATAAAGAAACGATTGCAACAGGCTCTAAAGCAGCGGCCGCGGGGGGCTTTACTTCAATTGCTTGTATGGCCAATACAGATCCCGTCAATGACAACGCCTATATTACACAATTCATTAAGTTAAAGGCTGAGCAAGAAGCCGTGGTAAACGTATACCCTATAGGGGCCCTTTCCAAAGGACTTCAAGGTGAAAATCTTTCAGAAATTGGAAGCCTGAAAGAAGCTGGCTGTATTGCCATCAGCGATGACGGAAATCCTGTCATGAATAGCTACCTCATGCGAAAGGCCCTGGATTATTGTAGGCATTTTAATCTTCCCATTATTTCGCATTGTGAAGACACCCATTTGGTTGGACGAGGTGTCATGAATGAGGGCTTGCATTCTACAGCCCTAGGGCTTCGGGGAAACCCCACAACCAGTGAAGAAATTATGGTTGCAAGAGACATTGCGCTTTCAGAACTTACAAAAAGCCATGTTCACTTCGCCCACATTTCAACGGAAGCCGCGGTGAGACTCATACGAGACGCCAAAAAAAGAAAAGTTCGGGTGTCTTGTGAAGTAACACCCCACCACCTTTTTTTAACAGATGACCAAGTTTCAACTTACGATACAAATTTTAAGATGGCTCCTCCCCTTCGTGGAAAAGAAGAACAAAACGCTTTAAAAAAGGCTTTAAAAGAAGGCGTCATTGATACGTTCGCAACAGATCATGCCCCGCACAGTGTTTTAGAAAAACAAATTGAATTTGAAAATGCTGCTTACGGTGTGATTGGGTTGGAAACAGCGCTTCCTTTAACCTTAAAATTGGTCGATGAAAAAGTACTCTCCCTGGAAAAACTCATTGAAAAATGGACGGTGAATCCCGCACGCATTTTGGGTCTCAAAAAAGGAACGCTTAAAAAAGGATGGGATGCAGATATCACGATTTTTGATCCCAAAAAATCCATTCAGATTCATCGTGACAAACTTTTTTCAAAGAGCAAAAATACACCGTTTCATGGATGGAAGTTAAAAGGCCAAGTCATTTACACGCTGGTGGGAGGAAAAATTGTCTTTCAACAATCCTAAAGCGACGCTTGCTTTTGAAAACGGCGTTGTACTCGAAGGAAATTCCTTTGGCGCGCGCCATGCTGAGCGCATCGGAGAAGTTGTTTTTAATACAGCCATGACTGGCTATCAGGAAATCATTACAGATCCTTCTTATAAAGGACAAATGGTTTTGATGACGGCGCCTCAAATTGGAAATACCGGAATTAATGATATCGACAATGAATCCAATGGCCTTCATTTAGAAGGCATGATTGTAAAAGATTATTGTAAGACCCCCAGCAATTGGCAAAGTAAAAAAACGTTGGGTGAGTTTTTAGCCGCTTCAAATATTCCAGCCATTTGTAATATAGATACTCGATTTTTGACCCGAATGCTTCGAACAGAAGGCAGTCTCAAAGCATGCCTTTCAACCCGAAATGAAGATAAAACAACGCTCATTGAAAAAGCAAAAGCGGCTCCCTCTTTAGAAGGTCAAAACCTGGCGGCTTTGGTCAGTACAAAAAAAATGTATGTGTTTGAAAACGACGAGATTCTTCGGGACTTCGTCCCTCAGAATGACCGCTTGATGACACCCCAATTTCATGTCGTTGCCATTGATCTTGGCATCAAAACCTCGATCTTAAAGCAATTGGCCATTTCCGGATGTCGCGTTACGGTTGTGCCCTGGAATACACCCAGCAAAGAAATATTGCGTCTCAATCCAGATGGTATCCTTTTATCGAATGGCCCAGGAGACCCCGCAGCTGTCCGCGAAACCATTGAAACGGCAAAAGAACTCATCGGCCAAAAACCCATTTTTGGAATTTGCCTGGGACATCAAATTTTAGCAAATGCATTGGGGGGGACCACGTCGAAACTAAAATTTGGCCATCATGGGGCCAATCATCCGGTTCAAAATCTTATGACCCGTCACATTGAAATTACATCCCAAAACCATGGTTTTGTTGTAGACTTCATGTCCTTGAAAGATAAAAAGAAAGATAAAAACATTGAAATGACACATCTCAATTTAAATGACCAGACCGTAGAAGGGTTACGCGATATCAAAAATAAGATTTTTACCGTTCAATACCATCCAGAGGCCTCTCCTGGGCCCCATGATTCCAGAACCCTTTTTACAGATTTTGTACACTTAATGGAGAAAAATGCATGAGAACGTTTGATTCTTACCTCACAGAAATTATGGATGAATTCACATCCAAGACCTATGAAGCAGAACTCAAAAAAGCCAAACAAGAATTTTTTGAAACAACGGGCCCCGTCCACGAAGATGACGCCTTTTACGAAACCTACATGACAGCTTTTATTGAATGGTATTTATTTGACCGCGATTTAAAAAATCAGGACCTGCCACCCGTTCGCCTTTTTTATCGAAATCACTTGAAGCAACTCTCCGAAGAAGATCAAAAGGTTTTTAACGATTTTACAAAGTTTAGACATTCTTTATTTTTGGTCAAAAAAGTTTCAGACACCGTTACTTTGGAAAATCTTTTTGACGGTGAAAAAATTAAAATTGAAAGCTATATTCCTGCGGCCGCTTTCACCAAAAATGAAATTTTTGAAGCCATTCTGGTCCCGTATAAAAATGAATGGGCATTTACAAAAATGTTTTTTGTGCATCCTGCCGAATGTCAGAAATTTATCCAAAAAGAAATGAAAAAAATTCGGGGTCTGGAATACAAAATTCTTTTAAAAACGCTTTCGCAGTTTCGAAGATTAAGATTAAAATTAGACCGCTATCCTTATGTGGCCCCCACGCAAATCTATTGCCTAGAAGAGTTTCAAAAACATGCCGAAAAGAAATGACATTCATAAAATTATGATTCTTGGCGCAGGCCCCATTGTGATTGGGCAAGCCTGTGAATTTGATTATTCTGGGGTACAAGCCTGTAAAGTTTTAAAAGAAGAAGGATTTGAAACGGTACTTTTAAACTCAAATCCAGCCACGATCATGACCGATCCGGACTTTGCACAACATACGTATATTGAACCCTTAACGCCGGAAGTGGTTGAAAAAATTATCTCAATTGAAAAACCCGATGCGCTGCTTCCCACACTCGGCGGACAAACAGCGCTGAATCTTGCCAAAGATGTTGCTGAAAGGGGTATCTTAGAAAAGTACAACGTCCATCTTTTAGGGGCGAGTCTTACAACCATTCAAAAGGCAGAAGACCGACATCAGTTTAAAACGGCCATGGAAAAAATTGGGCTTAAAGTGCCTAAAAGTGAAACCATCTCATCCTGGGAGGAAGCTAAATCAGGGATTTGCGACATTGGATTTCCTGTTATTTTACGTCCTTCCTACACCCTGGGCGGACATGGGGGAAGTATTGCGTATAACATCGAAGAATTTGAAGAAGCCTGCGAAAATGCGCTCTCTGCCTCTCCTGTAAGGCAAGTGCTCATCGAACAATCTGTTTTAGGCTGGAAAGAGTTTGAACTTGAAGTCATGCGCGACCAAAAAGATAATGTCGTCATTATTTGTTCGATTGAAAACCTAGACCCCATGGGCATTCATACGGGAGATAGTATTACCGTCGCCCCTGCGCAAACGCTGACCGATAAAGAATATCAAAAAATGAGAGATGCAGCGAAAAAAATTATTCGTGAAATGGGCGTAGAAACAGGCGGATCCAATATTCAATTTGCAGTGCACCCCAAAACGGGCGAACAAGTTGTCATTGAAATGAACCCCAGGGTTTCCAGGAGCTCTGCTTTGGCATCGAAAGCAACAGGATTCCCCATTGCAAAAATTGCTGCGAAATTGGCCATTGGTTATACGCTCGATGAAATTCAAAATGATATTACCAAAGAAACGCCTGCTTGTTTTGAGCCTGCGCTGGATTATGTCGTTACAAAAATACCCCGATTTACATTTGAAAAATTTCCAAAAGCAAATGATACGCTCACCACGCAAATGAAATCTGTGGGCGAAGCCATGGCCATGGGGCGAACTTTTAAAGAGTCTTTGCAAAAAGCGCTTTGCTCTTTGGAAATCAACCGAAGAGGATTTCAAAAAATAGTCAAAGCAGATGATCCAGACCCAATTTCTTGCATTGAAGAACACTTAAAGCGCCCCAATCAAGATCGCATTTGGTATATTGCCGAGGCCTTTCGTTATCAAATGACACTCGAGCACATTCGTCGTCTTACCCAAATTGATCCCTGGTTTTTATCGCAAATTGAAGAAATTTTGGCCTTGGAATCTCAAATTGTGCAAGCCAAAGACGTAACACCTGACCTTTTAAAACAGGCCAAAGCCATGGGATTTTCGGATTACAGACTGGCAGAGTTAAGAGGCCTCAAAGAAGAAGACATCCGAACCTTACGTTTAGAATGGAAGATCTTGCCGACGTATAAAACCGTAGATACCTGTGCCGCAGAGTTTGAAGCTTATACGCCTTATTATTACTCTTCGTATGATCAGGAAGATGAAACGCATTGTCATTCCCGCGAAGGCGGGAATCTCCCCAAAAAGAAAATCATGATCTTAGGCGGTGGGCCCAACCGAATTGGACAAGGCATTGAATTTGATTACTGCTGTGTACATGCGAGCTTAAGTCTCAAAGAAGCTGGGTTTGAAACCATTATGGTAAATTGCAACCCTGAAACCGTCAGCACAGATTATGATATCTCCGATAAACTTTATTTTGAACCCTTAACTGTAGAAAGTATTTTATCCATTTGCGATACAGAAAAACCAGAGGGTGTGATCGTACAATTTGGCGGACAAACCCCACTGAAACTGTGCCGGGCGCTCGAATCACATGGCATTCCAATCATTGGGACTTCGCCCGCATCCATCCATCTTGCAGAAAACCGGGAAGAATTTGGAGCCCTCATTCAAAAACTTGACTTAAACCAACCCAAAAATGGTTTTGCAAAAACCATTGAAGAAGCCAAATCTGTCGCCACAAAAATTGGATACCCTGTTTTGGTACGCCCGTCTTATGTCTTGGGCGGAAGGGCCATGGAAATTGTTTATAACGAAACCTCTTTAATTGAATTTTCCAAAAAAGCTTTTCAAATTTCAGAACATGATGCTCCCCTTTTAATTGATGAATTTCTTCAAAATGCCAAAGAAGTCGATGTGGAGGCCATTTGTGATGGAAAAGATGTTTTTATTGGCGGCGTCATGGAACATATTGAAGAAGCGGGGATTCATTCGGGAGATTCTACCTGTTCGCTCCCGCCCTATACACTCACTTTAGAACAAATTGATCTCTTAAAAGAAACAACAAAAAAACTGGCCTTTGCATTAGAAGTGAGAGGCCCCATGAACGTACAATATGCATTTCAAGATGAGAAGCTTTATGTCTTAGAAGTAAATCCCAGAGCCTCAAGAACCGTTCCATTTGCCAGCAAAGCCACAGGTGTTGCACTTGCAAAAATCGCGGCCTTGGTGATGGTGGGTAAAACACTCAAAGAATTAGGATATACCGGAGAAGCTAAAGCCAAAAAAATATCGGTGAAAGAAGTGGTCTTTCCTTTTATTCGATTTCCCGGATGCGATGTACTTTTGGGCCCTGAGATGAAATCGACAGGTGAAGTCATGGGAAGTGACGACACCTTTGCCATGGCCTTTGCAAAAGCCTATATGGCAACCGGATCTAAGCTTCCTTTAAAAGGCACGGCGTTTTTAAGCGTAAAAGATTCGGATAAAGAACCTTTATATCCTTTGGCAAAAAAATTGGTTCAGCTTGGATTTAGCTTAATGACAACACGGGGCACCCATTTTTTCCTCCAAGAAAAAGGGATTCCTTCCAGAAAAATTAAAAAAGTATTTGAAGGCCGCCCCCACACCGTCGACGCTCTTAAAAACAATGAAATTGATTTGGTGATTAACACCACCTTTGGCGAAAAAGAAATTTCAGATTCCTACAGCATTCGTAGAACGTCGCTTCTTAAAAATATTCCTTATTTTACCGTTCTTTCCGCCGCCCGTGCGGGCATTGATGCCATTGAACACCTTCAAAAAAATGAAATTCAAGTCGAGTCGTTGCAAAAACGACTTTCTTGAAAGGGTTTTTTCAATTTTTCTCTTTCTCATAGATAACCTTTCCATACCGATCAATGTGTTCTTTCAGAGATTCATTCTTAATATTGTTGTAAATTAAAATATCAAAAAAGTAGGGCAAAGGAATACCTTCATTCAAATGCGCATTGATGCTTGATAAACTAGAAAAATCAATCGCTCCTTTTAGAGCCAAATCTACGTCCGAGCCTTTTTTAAAGTTCCCCATTGCGCGAGAACCATATAAAACAACAGATTCAACATTTGGAAATTTCTTGAAAATATAAATAATTTCGTCGAGATCTTCTTTGGTTAACCCTATATTCATTGCGCTTTTTTCTTTAAAGAAAGATAAAGATTTTTTAGAATTAAATAATATTTATCCCGAATAAGACTTTCGATTTTCTGGCTGATTGCTTCATCATATGTATGTGTCGTTAAATTTCGATCTTCAAGCGCTTTCATCCAAAGATGCCCTTCTTCCAATAAATGTATTTGAAATGCTTGCTTGAGTGCTTCTCGAGGCCCATTTACTTGATATCCCTGAGCCTCCAAATAATCTTTAATCGTCTTCCACGATAATTCAAAAGTCATTTCAAAAAATTGAATCAAACCTGCACGTTCAGCCTTCGATGGGTTTTTCAATTTTATCGTAGCCTCTAAATCTTTAAAGGCTTTTTCAAAATTCTGAAAACGCTCTTTCCATCTTACATCTTTATTCATATATGCTACTTTCTAAGAAACATAGACCTAAATCAATAAAAAAAGCCAAGCCTCATGGATTTGTCCTCAGAGGGCGGAACCCAACATAGTTGCCGCAGGAATCGGCCCCCCAGCTGCCGCGACCAGCAGAACGCAGCGGCTTTGCATTGAGGTGCCAACCCCCGCCGCGGACAACGTGGTCAGAACCAGATTTATCTTTCACCCATTCCTGTACATTGCCATGCATATCAAAAAGGCCAAAAGCATTTGGTAATTTTAATCCCACAACATGAGTTGAACCATTTGCATTTTTACTAAACCATGCGTATTTTGGTAGCTCTGCTTCATCGTCTCCAAAGGAATACACCGTATCTGTCCCAGCCCTTGCAGCCCTTTCCCACTGCTCTTCGGTGGGTAAATCATACAGAGCACCTTGTATGTGATCTGGAATCACTTCATAAATGAGAGAATCATCTTTGTTTGAAAGTGCATTCAGTTTCGGTAAAAATAAATCATGAACATCATCCCAAGCGATTTTTTCAACAGGATGATTGGGTTGCATTCTTATTTTTTTGCCATCAATTTCAACTTCAATGGATTCTGGGCCATAGATAAATTCTGATGGGTTTTCACCCACAACTTTTGTCCATTGCCATTGGGTGAGTTGAAACCGTGCCATTTCATAGGGTTTTTCAATCCTAACTTTTCTTTTTTTCCCTTCTTCCCCCATCCAAAATTCACCTGCTGGAATTTCTTGAAATTCCATGAGTTGAATGGGTATTTGTGTTTTTGTATGCACTTCTTTTCTTTGCACGCGGACCACACCCCTTTCAAAAAGTTTTTCTCTGGCCCAATATAAAAGAACATCAGAATCGAATCCGCCAGATTGAATCAGATATTCCAGCCCCGATCTTTGAACTGAAAGTTTAAAGTCAGTGGCTTCGACTTCAGAAATGGGATTCACGACCTTTCCATCCTCTAAGCCTTCGGAAAACCTCACTAAGTGCTCATCTCCAATCAGCCGTGCATCTAGAAGACGGGAAAGATAAGTGATGAAAGATGACGTATGAGATCCTTCGCCCTGCGGGCTCAGGATGACAGGCTCGGCGTTCAGGATGACAGCCCCAGGCGCGTCCAGCAGCGTTTCGCAAGCATTTGCGTATAAAGCAGGCATACTTACAAGCGAAAAATACAGTATAAAAAGAAGCGGCCGCATCAATACAAATTTCCTAATCTATTTTTAAGGGGAGATTCAAAAAAACCCTTTTCTTTTACCTCACAACCTCTCTGTTCGCAAGCAATGGACCACGTTGTTTCGCTTGACACTTTGGTACGAATTTAGGATGCTTAGCTACGCGTATTTGGTATCTACGCATAAAAAAAACCATTCTTATAGGAGGTTTCAGATGTCAAAAAAATCCATAAAAAATTTATCTTTTATTACCCTTGTCGTACTTTTCGGGATGGCTGCAAAATGCCAATTTCTAAACCCAAAAGTAAAACTCCCAAATGTCACACTCACGTTTGGAGATCCAGTCACACTCACTATTCCTTTAAATAAACAAGAAGTGACTGTTACAGCTACAATTCCCATTCCAGATTTGGAAGGTGCCTTTTTACAAATTAATCCAACAACAAAAGATAAACCCGGCGAAGTTGTTTTAACCGTTCCAAGATCTGCTTTTGACAATCCGAACTTTAGACTTAGAGACCCTGCTACACTTCCCGGTGGACGTGCGCTTCCCAATGTTCCAGAAGGAAAATTGCCGCATGTGGCGATCAATGTTGAAAAATGGCATAACGTCACATTTTACTTGGGTGTAGAAGTGGCAGCTCTTTTTATCCCAACCGATAAAGGAGATGATGTTGAACTCACACTTCCCATTACAGACAATTCGGGACGAGACATTGGGTTTATTACCAAAGTCCCAACCGATGCCAATAAACAAAATCACGGATATTTTGTGATGTTTAACTGGAATTTGGCCACAACCAATCCCTTAAACGGAACCGCAACGCTTCGCAACGAAGACATCCATCGCGTGAAAGTGAATGGGAAAACACTTGAAGAGCTTTCCGATGAAGAGCTTGCAGAAGTGTGGGACAAAATTAGCGAAGAATTTAAGTTTTAGGGATTTTCAAACAAAATTGAGTAACCTGGAGGGGAGGCCCCCCGTATGTTCTTGTTGTGGGCCCCTCCGCCCGGTGTAGATCCTCCCACTCCAAGAACATACGGGGGGCCTCCCCTCTACTTTTTATTTTTTCATAATCATCTCTAAAACTTATTTGCAGCACTTTACACTGAATACGACAAGGCTTCTCTATTATAATTATGAATCTCTAAAACCTAGTTGCAGCACTTTTTATTTGACGCCAAACACTCCACCATGATAGGTATTGCCCCTATGGCAAATCATAAATCAGCAATTAAACGACTTAGGCAAAACCACAAGCGCAGAGCTAGAAATCGGATCTTAAAGTCTACTTTAAAATCTGCAATCAAAGCTGCCCAGGAATCCATTGAAAAAAAAGATAAAAAGATTGCAGAAGCTGCTCTTCAGCATGCAACCTCTGTCATTGATAAAGCGGTTAAACACAGTATCTTACATCGCAGCACAGGCAGTCGAAAAATTTCAAATCTCGCTTCAAAAGTCGCTAGTTTGTAAGCTCACCCACAAATCCCGTTAAAATAGATCTTCGATCGATGGCTTGTGATTTTAAGGATTGGTCGATTTGAGACACTTTTTTCCAAATGGGTTCAAATTTTGTTTTTTTCCAACCTTGTAACTGTGTACAAAACTGATTCCAAAAATAAGGATGAATCCCCAGTTGCCTTTGAATTTCAACATCTGGCTTTTGTCTTTGCCACTCTTTTGCCTTCCAAAGATTTCTTAAGTGCCGGACCAGCATCGTAAAAACAAAAATTTCAGGCTCACCACTTTGTAAGATACTTTCTAAAATGAAAAGCGCCTTTGCTTTATCTTTTTTTCCCAATGCATCTGTCAGCTCAAAAATACTTTTCGCCCGTGAAACATAGAGTAAAGCTTCGACATCTTCTGCCCGAATGCCAGATTGATTTTGCCCCACAAAAAGAGATAGTTTTTCAATTTCGTTCTCCAGAATATTTAACTCGGCTCCCACCTTTTCAAAAAGAAGTTGCCGAGCCATAGGATCAATTGTTTTTCTTTGGCGTTTTGCCATCCACTGAATCCAAGCTTGTATTTCAGAGTCATACGGTTTTTTAAAAACCCACATCTTTTTTTGTTTTTGACAAAACTTATACACCCCATGCTTTGCTTTTTTTAAAGACACAAATACAAAACAATGATCTTGAATTTTCGATTTCAAGAGTTCTGAAATTTTTTTAGACTTTGCTTCTAAAAGTCGGTCGGCATCTTTTACAACGATCAATTTTTTGGAGGAAAACAAAGAAAGGTTTTGAATCCCATCTGAAAATGTATCGATATCTAAATCACCTGCATAGCGAATAACATAGTTTTCAGATGTTACTTTCCCTAAAAATTTTATTTTGAGTTGCTCTACAAAATGCTTTGAAAAAAAAGAAGTCTCATCCACAAGGTAATAAAAAGGTTCGATCGTATAATTTAAGGAAGAAACTAAAGCATCTAAAGGAGATTTAGCCATGGATTAAAAATCTTCAAACAGGGTATCGTGGGCTTGTTCCATTAAATAAGCGGCCACTTTTGCATACGCTTCCCTTTGACGTGTTTCATTTTGCAGTAGGTCTTCTGTCGATTGATACCGCCTGGCATCACTTAATGTGCGCGTCCAAACAACTTTCTGATCCGATCTTCGAATCAATGTGATTTCTGCAGAAACATTTACATCATACTCCAAGGCCAAGATCTTGGTGTCTCGCCCCCCAAAGGTTCTTTCAGAATGCGCTGTAGGCTGAAATCCAATGGATCGAATACGCCCAATAATAATCCCATCCGCTGCTTCTTTTTCCACAACTTGAATGGTTTTACTTTTATAAAATTCCGTACGTAATGCAGACGTAAAAACCGTTTCAATGCCAGCTTCATGTGTATTATTTTCAAAGGTTGGAATAGCAACTTTTCGAACACCGCCTGGAAGTTCATCTTTAACGGCATAAAAATGGTAGCTGCACTGCATGAAAAAGAAACCAAGCATTGAAATACAAAAGAGCCGACGTTTCATATGCAAAAACCTACCATACGAAAGGGACCCATCGCAATCTTTGATTTATGAAAGGTTGCTTTTCTAAGAACGCTTTGATAAAAGAAACCTCGGAGGTACACTATGGCACGCGTTACGGTTGAAGATTGTTTAACTCAAGTTGATAATCGTTTTTCACTCGTTATTTTGGCTGCTGAACGAACAAGACAATTGCTCAAAGGGGCACAATCCCTCATTGACGAGGTAGAAAATAAACCTGCAGTCTTGGCACTTCGAGAAATTGCAGCCGGCGAAGTTTATTTCACAGAAGAAAATGAAAAGAAGGCCTCTTAAAAGTATCCCCGTTTCGATTGATTCTTTTTTGGAACAATTTTTAAAGCAACGTGGATGGGATACCAAGCTTCAGGAATACAAAATTTGGACACACTGGGAAACCATTGTTGGACCCCAACTGGCCAAAAAATGTAGTCCCAAACACCTTAAAAATGGTCTCCTCACCCTTGAGGTGTCTCAATCAACATGGATGACCCAACTCCAATTTATAAAACCCCAACTGATCGACAAAATTAAAACGTCTTTTGGCGTTCACCTCAAAGATATAAAGCTCAAACTTTATGCATCGGGGTCTGACCCCAATGCTTAAGAAATATGCGTCCGCTACCGATACCCCCTTTAGAGTGACACTTTGACAAAAATTGGCAATATTTATGAAAATTTGGCCTCAAATGGGAAAAACGTAATTAAAATTCTTGAATCATTTAAGGCACTTAAACTATACTTGAGAGGGGAAAAAATGGCACCGGTCTTGCATTCTATTTCAGGCTGTATCATGAAAAATCAAAAACACATATTTTTAAGCATTATCGCCTTGTGTTTTTGTATGAGTGCGCCTTTACAGGCAAAGTCTAAAGCCCTCAATATTACAAATTTTGCTCAAAAATCGGAGATAAACCGTACCCACATTGAACTCTTATATCAAAATGTCTTTCGGCCTTATCACCCCTCTACACTCTCTACAAATTTACGTTTACACAATAACCTAGAGCTTAAAAACCTTTCCATGTCATCTGGTCTACAAGCAGAACACACAGACACAGAAAAAGGCAAAGAAACCATGAACAATATTATAGACGTTGTACGCGATTATTTTAAAGATAATCTCAAAATGGCACTTCTTCCAAGTACTCAAGCTGCCAACAAAACCCCAAAAGCACCCCCTACATTAACCGTTGAATCTGACGACCGCGCATCGAACCATCTCAGCCCTAAATTAAATGTTGGAACATCTTATGTAAAACCCATTTTGTCGATTGAAAACATGATGGGAAGCCAAATTGAAACCAACCTTTCGTATCAAACAGAAGAAAAAACCATGGGTGCTAATTTTGAAAAAGCCCTCAATCAAGATTTTGTTTTTAAACTTGAAAATATTTATTCTTTTGAAAATGCCAAAGATCACCGCTTTTTGATGGAAATTAAATACAACTTTTTCTAACCCAACTGACCTGCCGGTTCTGAAGCTTACACAAATCCAGTGCCCGTCAATCTACATAGAAGCGTGCCTAAAAAAAGATGTTTAGGACAATCAAAACGTATAGCCCTTAAATACATGCTAAGTACCTGAATTATTTCATTATTTTTTGTTTTTCACGCATGCCCACATAAAGTGATTACTTTGTGTGCATCTATGGGTATTTCATGAAGTTCTCATCTCTTTTTAACCTTATTTCCTAAGTCATTTTAAGTATTTACAAGGCCCTTGCTGCCTTGGATCTGGCGCGTTCCTTGCAATTTATAAAGGTAGGGGTGAATGCCCCATTACGATGAAGAAGTCCGTATATATAGGTAGTTTTTTGGGGATGATTGTCCTCTGTGTTGTATTTTTGTTTCAAGGATCCATCCAGGCCCAGGCACAATATCAAGGCGATGCGGCCTTTACAGCGGTTCCTCCCGGGAGCAAACAACCCGAAACCCCGATTGCGGTCTTAATGAACACGCTTCACAACCCACAGTTTCGCGAATCTCTTCGCAGGGAAAATGAACGCTTTAAACTTTTAACACTGGGCGTTCTCCCAGGACATGGCCTCAGCAATCAACAACGCGAATATGAACTCATCGAAGCTTTTAGTAAAAATGTGTCTGATATTGTTATTACAAATATTCGCGATCAACTGAAAGAACGTGCCCAAGAAGCATTGGAAGGCTCTGCATTCGATCGCATTTTACAATTGGCTGAACATGCCAAAGACATTACAAAAAATCTTCGCATTTCAGAAGGTGAAAGATCCATCGCCATGAATGTTGAACCCCATCCCCTTGAACCCAAACTTGAAATTCAAAATCTTGTGATCGATTCCATTCACCTGGCTTATAATACGCAAGATCAAGCTCCCAGTTTGTTCCTAGAACAGGGATTGACACCCAATGTCAAAAGCCAAGTTCATTATGACATGCTTCTTCAAAAAATTGATGGTGCACTGAAAACAAAAATTAATGATTCCATGAATTTTCACATCATTAATAGCAATAACTTAAATCGCGTGGGCGAAAAATCTGTGATCTTTGGGATATCGATCAAACTTCATTAAATGGGCGAATTAAAAGGCCAGAGAGTAGCTTTGGATAAAAATAAGTACTTTTCGCAGGCATCACTAATGCGGCATCGGACACTGCTTTCAATTGCTTTAAATTAGGTGCCGCACACATCCAAATGGCTGAATGCTGTCCCCGAGAGACCTCTTTAAACAGTCGCTTTCGATATTCCGGCATCCCTCTTAAATATTTTAAGTTTGATTGAATCTTAGATGGAATAATTTTCTCATGAAGGATTGCAACATCTAAATCTCGTATCACTTTGGGGTTTGAAATTGAAGCCATTATTTTTTTTAAATTTTTAGGTTTTAAAACATAAAAAATGGGATCTTTTGAAAAACGGATGACCCATTTTCGAATTCCAGGTTGAACCCTTTTTTTGGATTGTTGAATTTTAAACTCGTTTTGCAATTTTTTAAGATAGGCTCCTTTTGAAAAATCTTGGTCAAAAGGTAAAATGCGATCAATCGCATATACTTTCAGCCCGGGTGAACAAAGATTGGTAATAAAACTCATAACAGCATGCGCAGAATTTTGTTTTTTATGCTGCGTATAATACTTTAAAGCCGTCGCAAACCGATGATGCCCATCTAAAATATATAAATTCTTTTGAGATAAAACTTTTTGGATCTCCTGTTTTTGATCTAGCGCTTCAATTTTCCAAATGCGATGCTTGACGCCAAAAGCATCTGTCATGCGAAGCACAGGACTTTCAAGCCTGGGAAGAATCTTTTTTTCAATAACCTTTTTAGGATCATCATACATCATAAAAATAGGGGTTAAATTGGCCTGACAGGCCTTTAAAATTTCCATGCGATCTGATTTTGGAGCTTCAAATGTGTTTTCATGCGGGCGAATTCCCCCTTTAAAAAAATCATGTAAAGACACACCACACATGAGTCCAGATCTGACAACTTTTTTACCTTGAAACAAAAATGTCTGTTCCCAAAAATAAAATCCCTCTTTTTCATCTTGAATTAAAATATGCCTATCTTGCCACGATTGAAACCGGCGTGAAGCTGTCTTGTAGCCTGTTTTATCTTTTCCCAAGATAATTCTTGAAAAATTATAAGGACTTTGTTTTAAAAATTTTTTCTTCTCGTCGTTTGAAATCACATCATAGGGCGGCACACAGACTTTTTTTAAAGTCACATGTTTCGGATGATAATGAAGGGCTTTAAAAGGATGAACGCTCACCATATAATACCTGATTTATTTCATTTACACTCACGCCGCCTGGGCGAAGCACTTTCAACTTTCCCTCTTGGATCATAACAATCGAAGAACTTTTATTTTGGCGGAGTTCTCCCCCATCAATGTACAGATCCACTTTATCTCCAAAGACCTGTTTCACAGATTCAATCGTAAGCGAAGGTTCCTGCCCCGACAAATTGGCACTCGTTGAAATCAGCGGTTTTTGATACGCCTTCATAAAAACCTCTACCCACGGATGGGAAGAATGTCGAACCGCCAACGTTTCATCGTCTCGAATCAGCCAAGGCGGCATCTCTTTAGAAGCCTGAAAAATCAGGGTAAGCGGTCCTGGCCAAAAATGGTCAACCAATTTTGCGGTCAGAGGATCAATATTTTTACATAATTTTTCAAGCCATCCTACATCTGGAATTAAAATTAAAGGAGTTTGCGCCAAGGGCCTTTGTTTTAATTCAAAAATTTTTTCAATGGAAGTCCGCTGAAAAGGATCGCACCCCAGGCCATACACAGTTTCCGTGGGGTAAGCAATGATGCCCCCGCTTTCCAACGCTTGAATCACTGGTTCAAAATTCGTGCTCATTTTCGTTTTTGTAACCGTTTGTCTTTTTCTAAAACTTCTTTTGTCATTTTTTTGCGATGGTTTTTTAATTTTACATCTAATGCGTGGTTTGAAAGTGCCAAAATTTCAATGGCTAAAAGAGCAGCATTATGTGCGCCGGTTTTGCCAAGCGCCACCGTCGCCACGGGAATACCTTTTGGCATTTGAACGGTTGATAAAAGCGCATCTAACCCTTCCAACTTTCCTTCTAAGGGAACCCCAATCACAGGTAAGGTGGTATGGGCTGCAACCACGCCTGCCAAATGGGCAGACATGCCCGCAGCTGCAATAATCACTTGAAAGCCTCGATCTTTTGCCTTTTGGGCAAAATCTAATGTTTTTTGAGGCGTTCGATGCGCAGAAAAAATATGGATTTCATACGGCACCTGAAAGGTTTTGAATACGCTTTCTGTATGCCGAATCACATCTAAGTCGGAATCACTTCCCACTAAAACCGCTACTTTTTGTTTTGCCATAAACGATATCCTATATCTGATCTGTATTGCATGTTTTGAAACTTAATTTTTTGAACCGTTTGATACGCTTTTTGAATGGCTTCTTCATATGTTTTTGCTTTCGCCGTTACACATAAAACCCGCCCCCCATGGGTGACAAGCTTATCTCCTTTTAACATGCTCCCTGCTTGAAAAACAATGACATCTTTTTTTGCTTCGATTGTCTCTAACCCAAAAATTTCAAATCCTTTTTCATACCTTCCAGGATAGCCACCTGAGGCCATAACAACGCCCACAGTGGGGCTCGGATCCCAATCAATTTTAAGATCAGATAAATGGCCTGCGTGCGTCCATTCCACAATATCCATAAAATCTGTTTTTAACTTTAATAAGAGCACTTGCGCTTCTGGATCTCCAAACCGAACATTAAATTCTAAAACATAGGGAATATTCTTTGAAATTAAAAGTCCAATATAGAGAATTCCTCGATAATGAATATCTTCTTTTTTGAAAGCTTCTAAAAGCGGTTTCGTAATTTGAGATTGAATTTTTTCTTGCCAGACCAAATCAAACCAAGGAACGGGCGCATAAGCACCCATTCCCCCTGTATTTTCTCCCTGATCGTTATCGAAAGCCCTTTTATGATCCTGCGCAGCCGGCATGGGTAAAAACGTATGCCCATCTGTAAATCCTAAGAAAGAAACCTCTTCGCCATCCAAAAAATCTTCAATCACAATTTCAGATCCCGCATCTCCAAACTTTTTGATCACCATGAAGTCTTCGAGAGCCTGGAAGGCTTCCTGTTTTGACTGACAAATATGAACGCCCTTCCCTTGCGCCAATCCATCTGCCTTCATCACAATGGGATAGATGTTTTTTGTTTTCAAATAAGCTTTCGCAAGTTGAGGATCTGTAAAAAACTGCGCCGATGCCGTTGAAATTTTATACTTCTGAAGTAGTTTTTTGGAAAAGACCTTACTCGCTTCTAATTGAGAAGCCTTTCGATTGGGACCAAAAATTTTAAGATTTTCTGCTTCAAAGGCATCTACAATACCACTTGCCAACGGCGCTTCTGGTCCGACAATCGTCCAATCAATTTTATTTTCTTTTACAAACTGAATGACTTGTTTTGGATTTAAAATATCTAAGTCGATAGAGGTAGCGATTTGCGCTGTTCCGCCATTCCCGGGGGCACAAAAAACCTGCACACCTTTTTTGCTTTGCGCTATTTTCCAACACAGGGCATGTTCACGACCACCACTTCCTAAAACAAGTACTTTCATTTTATTGCGAGTACATGAGTAACATTTTTTTTGCAGGCATATAATTGGGGTCGTATTCCAAGGCTTTGGTAAACGCCTTTACCGCCTCTGAAACCCGATCGAGCTGAACCAGGCTTCTACCCAAAACCTCATAGGCACGCACATAATAGGGATCATAACTAAAAACTTTTCTGCAATGCTCTACCGCTTCTTGATACTGCCCCAGGCGAATATAAATTTCAGAAAGCAAAACATGCGTTAAACTATTTTGATATTCATGCCGAAGCGCCGTTTTTAAATGCTGCATGGCTCCCTCTAAGTCCCCCATCTGTTGAAGCATATATCCATAAATGGTATGGGTAACGGCATCTTGATCATTGAGCTTCAGCGATTTTTTAACCAAATTGATCCCTTCTTGTTTTTGACCACTTAAAAAATACAAAAGCCCCAGACCACTCACCACACCCGCATCTTGCTTTTTTTCTTTTAAAATAATGGCGTACGTTTTTAAAATAAAATCGTAACTTAAGGGCTCTTGATAGTACTTTGCATCTTGATAAATATGACGCGTGTAATCTGGATCCAAACGAATCATTTGTTTTAAATATTGAAAAGATTGCTCACGCTTCCCGAGGTTAAAATATAAAAGGCTTAAATATAAATAAGGTAAATGCAAATTGGGATTAATACGATTTGCATTTTCATATTCTCGAATCGCTTCAACATTTTTATCGAGCTTCTGCAACGTTCTTCCCAAATACAAATAAATACTGGGCATATTGGGTTGCAATTCCACCGCTTGGTCAAAGTGACGTCTGGCATTGTAATACTGTTTTAAAAAGAAATAGGCATACCCCAAATTAAAATGAGCGGGCGCAAAGCCAGCTTGTTTTTGAATGGCCCTTTCAAAATAAATTCGTGCAGCCGCATATTTTTCTTTCTGAAGCTCAATCAGCCCTAAATAATTATTAATTTCACACACTTCAATGGTTTGAATATCTTGTTCCGATAAAATTTTAAGAAAATCGAGACGCACCTTTTCAAAATCTTTCTCCAGGTGTAACTGTAAAGCTGTTAAGCGAATTTGCGCTTTTAAATCGCTGGCTTTCGACTGGATGGCCTTTCGATACAAGGCCATTGCAGCCTGGAGATTTCCGGCTTTTTCTTCAAGCTCGCCCTGATACAAATAAACATGATATTGTTGAAATGTTTCCGAAAGCTCTTTGAGCTTGGGATCTACAACCGGTAGATCTGAAGTCGGAAAATCCTCAACTGAAGAATCTGCAGGTCCTTTTTGCGGCATATTTCTAAACCAAATCACAACACTTAAAACAACGGCAAGCAATGCACCGACCCCGCCCACAAAGCGTGAACTTGGCCAATGCCAGCGTTGTGTTTCAGGGCGATGGACGGCCTTTGGTTTTAAATCAATAATTTTAT
>MGRI01000081.1:0-4759 GCA_001798105.1 Deltaproteobacteria bacterium RIFCSPHIGHO2_02_FULL_40_11 | reverse complement strand
CATGAGGCGCCATCTTTTCAACCCATTGCATAAAAGGAGGACAGTCTTTGAGATACATCCAGGAATTTCCACTTTTGGAAATTTCATCATAAGCCCCCAGATCGGCATCTAAAATCATTTTTTGAACGGTATCGCGATCGAAAGGACCGAGGTAGTACTTTTTTGCCCTGCGAATCAACCATTCTTTATTCATATCTAGTGCAAAAAGTGCCTTTCGTGTGTGAAAACGAGGGTAATCTTATGCTCCTTGGCCGCCTGAATGACTTCTTTGTCTCGAATGGATCCCCCAGGTTGAATCACAGCCGTAACGCCCGTTCCTTTGAGGGCATCAATACTGTCTCGAAAGGGAAAAAAAGCATCTGAAGCTAAGACCGCATCTTTAAAGTTCTTTTTGGACAAAGCCTGATTCAACGCCAACTTCACCGCTTCAATGCGATTCATCTGACCTGCCCCAATCCCCAACGTTTCTTTTTCGTTTGCAATCACAATTGCATTTGATTTTACATGACGCACAACCTTCCATGCAAATGATAAACGATCGAGGATTTCATCTGTTGGCGCTGCGCCTGCGACGACTTGCCAATCTTTTCGGTCTACCCCCAATAGATTTCGTTCCTGAACAAGAAGTCCTCCTGTAATTTTTCGAAATTCTATTTTTTCATGCTCGTATTCCAACTCTTTGGGAGTATCGAGCGCTAAAATACGCAGATTTTTCTTTTTTTGTAAGCATTCCAGCGCCTTTGACTGATACCCAGGGGCTAAAATAACTTCAAAAAATGTTTCTGAAAGTTTTTCTGCCAAACTTTCCGTTACTTTCTGATTCAAAACCACAATTCCCCCAAAGGCGCTCACAGGGTCTGCTCTCAAAGCGCGATCATAGGCTTTTACAATATCTTTTTTGGCACAGCCCACACCACAAGGATTGTTATGCTTTACAATCACACAGGTTGGGTTTTCAAACGTTTTGATCAACTCTAAACCTGCATGAAGATCGTAAATATTATTAAACGACAATTCTTTTCCAGAAAACTGATGGGCTCTTCCAACCGAAGGTTCCAAAATAGATTCATCGATATAGAACGCAGCGCCTTGATGGGGATTTTCGCCATATCTAAGATCTTTCAATTTTCTGTATTTTAAATGAAACACAGGGGGGAAAATATTTTTTGTGTCTTTTTTATCACGCGTATTTTGATACAAGTAGTTTGAAATGTTTTGATCATAATGTGAAGTTAAAGAAAGAGCTTTCACAGCCAAACGTAGCTTTGTCTCAAGGGAAACTTCACCCTCATTTTTTTGCATTTCTTCTAGAACCAATGCGTAATCTTTGGGATCGGTAACGACAACAACATCTTTATAATTTTTAGAAGCCGCGCGAATGAGGCTTACGCCCCCAATATCAATATTTTCAATGGCATCTTCTAACGTACATTGGGCGTTTGAAATCGTTTTTTCAAAGGGATATAAATTCACAACCACCATATTAATTTGAGAGATCCCAAATTCCTTCAGCTTTTCAACCAATGTTTCATCTTCTTGATGCGCCAAAATTCCACCATAAACTTTGGGATGCAACGTCTTAACCCGCCCGCCTAAGATTTCAGGAAATCCGGTATAATCAGACACAGACGTCACTTTAATATTATTTTTCTGAAGTAAAGCTGCGGTTCCACCTGTTGAAATCAGTTCAATTTTATATTTTCGAAGCGCTCTGGCAAATTCACAAATCTCAGACTTATCTGAAACGGAGATCAAAGCACGTTTTAATTTCACAAGGACCTCCCCTGGACCACCACCCTTGGAATACGATCAGAAAGATTACAAAAAATTTCCCACGGAATGGAATGAATACGCTCGGCCAAGTCCTCTACCGTAATGTGTTCCTTTTTTTGTTTTCCCAATAAAACCACTTCATCCCCGATTGAAACATTTTGAATGTCCGTCACATCCACCATAAAAACATCCATACATACAATACCCACAATCGGGGCTCGTTTGCCATGAATTAAAACTTCCCCTTTATTCGAAAAAAACCGCATGTAGCCATCTGCATAGCCAACTGGAATGGTCGCCACACACCCATCTCTTTTAAACTGATGCGTATAGCCATAGCTAATATAATCGCCCCGTTTTACATTTTTAAGCTGAATGACTTCACTTTTCAGGGTCATGACAGCCTTCAATTTCATTTTTTTGCGTAGCGTTGAAAGCGGATACGCCCCATAAAGCGCAAGCCCCGGTCGAACCATATTCATTTCAATTCCAAACTGATTTAAAAGTGAGCCCGTATTGGCCAAATGTTGGTATTTAAACTTCACAGAACTATGGGAAACCATTTTTTTAAATTCTAAAATCTGTTCCTGGTTATGATGGGAAGGCCGCTCGGCATTGGCAATATGAGAAAAGACCCCTTCAAACTGCAGGTTTTTATACTTCTTTAACGATTTTAAAACTGAAAGCGCTTGGTCTGCCACAATTCCCAAACGATTCATCCCTGTATCAATTTTTAAATGAATTTTCCCCCGTTTTTTCTTCTTTCTGCAAAAGAGATCATACGCTTTTAAATAGGGCTCATGATAGATCACAGGCGTTAGATAATACCGATGGAGGGCCTCAAAAACGTCTGGTTTTTGCCCCCCTGTTAAAACCACAATTTTCCCTTTAACCCCCGATGCCCGAAGACGAATGCCTTCTTCCACATAGGCCACCCCAAAATAAGAAATTCCCAATTTTTCTAATTTTTTGACCACCAAAACATCGCCATGCCCATAGGCATTGGCTTTAACAATGGCCATGATTTCACATTTTGGGCCAATTTGTTTTTTAATTTGAGAAACGTTGAATGCCAGGGCACTTAAATCAATTTCGGCAACTGTTTTTCGATACAATTCATTTTTTGACATTGATGTATTGTTATCAATGTTGTAGAGTTTTGAGCAAGCATTTTCCCATACGCCAACGTAGCTCAGCTGGTAGAGCAACGCTTTCGTAAAGCGTAGGTCACCGGTTCGATTCCGGTCGTTGGCTCCAATTATTTATTTATCTTAGCTACAGATTTCCAATTTGAGTCTGGCTCAAGTCCAGAGCTTACATAATCTTTTAAGATATAGTTAATCAAAGCTTGATAAGGAATTCCTGTTTTTAATGCTAATTTTTTAAAATAAGTAATCACATTTGGGTCCAAACGCATTGTTACAGATTTTTTAAGATATTTTAAATAGCGGGGTTCTGCTTTTTTTAATTTTGAGAAATCATATTCTTTTTTCATGTTTTCCTCCAAAAACTGTCCATTTTTCCTTCTGCGTTGCTTTTCGGGCAGAAATAAGTCGAACAATCGTTCCTTTTTTATTCTCACAATGCACCACTAAAAGTGCTCGCCCTTTATTGCTAAATCCAATTGCAATATATCGATCTTCTAAAAACGAATGATCTGGATCATAATAAACTTCTAGTGGGAAATTCCGAAAGATGGTCACTGCTTCTTCAAATGAAACCCCATGTTTTTTAATATTTTCTTTACCCTTAGAATCATCCCACGTAAAGCTCACATTCATATGTACATTGTACATACTCTAATAAAGAAGTCAAGGAGCATTTTTTAGCATAAAATACTGAAATCGCATGGTGTTTCTATTAGATTGTTTTACATCATTTGGAGACCAAAAATTTTTGTGGAAGCAGAGGTTTTGTGCGAAAACTTCTCAGTCTAAACCAAAGGGATGCTATCTTTTCGACGAACTTTTCACCTTTAACGCATCTGTAACAAAAAACATTACCACTGGATCTTTAGTTTCTTAGAAAATTGTCGACGGAAAAACAGGATGTTATCATTTATGTGATTCCCGCGGAGGCGGGGATCTAGCAGGCTCTCTTTCTGATGGTTAAGTGGTAAAAGTGTGTTTTGCCGATCAAAAAATTATCTTTGATAACAATCGGAACACTTTGAAAGGTTCTTAATAGCCATAATTCGTGACGCCTTATATCCTTGCATCATTACTTCTGCCTGACGATTGCTAAAGACTCTTTCAATTGTTCCTGGAATATAATTTCCGAAATACTCAGCCATAACTGAATCTTTTTTGCAAAATCCATCAAAACAACTCACTTCTTTTGATAATTTATTAACTGGAATAATGAAGGGATGATCAATCCGATTGTCGAGAATAACTCTTGATAATCCATTTTTAAAAATCATACCCACAGTTCCTTGATAGCAATTTTCACAAAAGTAACTTTCAATAAATCTGTCTCCGACACAGATATTATCAGCACAGCTTACTGATTTAGAAAGATATTGGACATCTAACGTATAAAAATGTTCAAGATCATCAAACTTAACCTGAGCTTTACCATTGGTTGAAACCATTTGTACTGTACCTATGCATGGTCTATGTGGACCATACTGAAAATAACTCTCGATGACCCTATCCCCAACGCAGATTTGACAATCTGTGTCACTCTGTATCGATGTTTCACTTTCAGTAGCAAAAAGATTAAAATTGAACATGCCCAATATTAAAAAAAGTGTTAAATATTTTTTCATTCTTTCATCCTCCTAATTCAGCAATTTCTTTACTACTAATTTTTTACTTTTGCAATTTTCCATTCACATGACTTATCCGCCCTTTTTTACAGGTGGTTTTCTTCGACGGGTGCTTAAGCCTCCACAAGAGGGGACTGCATATTTGAGGAGACTAGAGCAGCTCGTTTTTAAGAGATATTTTAAGTAAAGTTAAAGATAACCGCATTCTGTTGAGTG
>MGRI01000080.1 GCA_001798105.1 Deltaproteobacteria bacterium RIFCSPHIGHO2_02_FULL_40_11 | reverse complement strand
GAACCCCAATTTCACACCTCAACAAAATGAAGAAGTGTATGAAGAATGTTCCAGAGGCCATGGGCATAATTATATTGTAGAAGTCACGGTCAAAGGAAATGCCGATCCACAAACAGGCATGGTGATGGATCTTAAAAAATTAAATCGCCTGATTAAACAAGAAATTTATACCTATTGTGACCATAAAAATTTAAATCAAGATGTCACATTTTTAGAAGGTGTGATTCCAACAGCCGAAAATTTAAGTACTGTTTTTTGGAAAGTTTTAGCGCCTAAAATTAAAGATGCAAATTTGTATCGTGTCCGTGTGTGTGAATCTCAAAAAAATGTCGCTGAATATTATGGCGATGTTTTAAATTAACCTGAAATCAATCCTTCGCAGCTTGGCTTCCCAAAAAGTGCAATTTCCAATTCTACAATTCTACTTTGAAGCGCCTCTTTTCGCGTTTCCATGAAACGCTGCAATTGAAGAATGTGCAAAACTGTAAAACGCAGATCTTGGGCCATTTTAGAAGGCGTGGGCGAAACCAAAACCCTCTCACTCCCTGGAAGCGCGTCCAGAGCTTTTAAATAATCAATCATCCCGTCTTTTAACGTCAGGTCTTGGATCTTAGACATCAGTATCCCGGCGTCAATTAAAGCCTGGGATTGATCTCTGAGGGCATAAAGCGCATGTAATTCTTGAAGCCTTGGATCTTCGACTTTCTTTTGCTGAGCATGGGAAATGGCTACATGAAAGAAACAAATCAACACAAAATAGAATTTAAATCGCATGCATTTCCTCCTAAAGAACAGCCACATTACCATCCCATTTTTATACTGACAAGTGTCTGTTTTTTTTCTACGTTTAGAAACGAGCATGAATCTTAAAGATAAAGTTCTTTTGATTACAGGTGCCACTCGAGGCATTGGGCATGCCATTGCCATGAAAGCGGCGAAAGATGGCGCAAAAATCGCAGTGATTGGAAAAACAAAAACCCCCCACCCCAAGCTTCCAGGAACCATTTACACAGCTGTCCAAGACATTGAAAACGCTGGCGGAAGAGCGCTTCCACTTGCCTGTGATATTCGTTTTGAAGACCAGGTTGAAAACGCAGTTTTGGAAACATTCAAAAAATTTGGCGGCATTGATATTTTGGTCAATAATGCCAGCGCCATTCGCTTATCAGACACAGAGCATACGCCAATCAAAGCCTTTGATCTTATGTTTTCTGTAAATGTGCGGGGCAGCTTTTTATGTGCGCAAAAATGCCTGCCCTATCTTAAAAAATCTAAAAATCCACATATTTTAAACTTATCTCCGCCTTTAAATTTAAAGCCCCAGTGGTTTTCACAACACTTGGCTTATACGCTCTCAAAATATGGCATGAGTGAATGTGTTTTAGGGATGGCTGAAGAATTTAAAGATCTTGGCATTGGCGTCAATGCCCTTTGGCCCAAAACCACCATTGCAACTGCGGCCATTGAAAATATTGTGGGTGGAACAGACATGATGGCCCATTGCAGAAAACCTGAAATTATGGCCGACGCAGCTTATTGGATCTTCACTCAAGATGCTAAAACCTGTACGGGAAATTTCTTTATTGATGAAGCTATTTTAAAAAAACAAGGGATTCAAGACTTCGCCCCTTATGCCATAGATTCTTCACAAGAACTGCAACCCGACCTGTTTTTATAGCCTCTGTTCAATCTTAAAATTTATGATATACATGCGGCTTCATGCACGCCACAGATCTTAAAAACCTATCTTATTCGGGCTTGGTTTCATTGCTTTCAGAGATGGGCGAAAAACCCTATCGCGCCAAACAGCTTTGGAAATGGATGTATCAAAAGCATGTAAAATCTTTTGATGAAATGACAGATTTATCCACTTCTCTTCGAAATCGCCTTGAAAAAAACTGCGCGCTCATCAACTTTAAACTGGTTCAAAAATTGATTTCCAAAGATAAAAGTGAGAAATTTTTATTTGAACTTCCAGATCAAAACACAATTGAAACGGTTTACATGCCAAGCCCGGATCGCATTACACTTTGCATTTCCACCCAAGTGGGCTGTCGCATGGGCTGTAAGTTTTGTCTCACCACCCAGCAAGGGCTCATGCGAAATTTAAGTGCTGGAGAAATTTTAAATCAAGTGATTGAAGTTCAAAGGCGTGTAGACCAAAAAATTACAAATATTGTCATGATGGGGATGGGCGAACCGCTTGAAAACTTAGAAAATGTCATTCAAGCCATTGACATTTTGAGATCCCCAGATGCATTTAATCTCTCTCAAAGGAAAATAACAGTTTCAACGGTGGGTTTGGTCCCTGCTATCGAAGAATTTGGAAAACGAACGGATGTAAATTTGGCAATTTCTTTAAATGCCTCTACAGATCTTCTTCGAAGTCAAATCATTCCCATCAATCGAAAGTATCCCCTTCAAACACTTTTAGATGCTTGTAGGAACTACCCTTTAAAACCTCAACGAAAAATTACATTTGAATATGTTGTGTTTAAAGATTTAAATGACTCAGCTGAAGACATAAAAAATTTGGGAACGATGCTCAAAGACATTCCTTGCAAAATAAATCTAATCCCCTTTAATGAACATAAAGCAGGCTCCTTTCAAAGACCGCTCGATCAAACCGTCATCACCATGCAAGACGCTTTGAAACAAAACGGCATCAACGCAACCATTCGCTATAGCCGTGGCCGAGACATTCTGGCCGCATGTGGACAATTGGCCAGTCAATCTGCTAACTTACAGTAATTTTTAAAAGGTTTTGAATCTTTGAAATTGTTTCCAAGAGTTCTTTTCTGGTTTGGGTTGAAAGCAAAATTTTTCCATAGGATTCCCCCACACTTCCTCTTTTTTTAAGCGTGTCTCCCTCTTTTAATCGAAGTGATATTTTTCGAACCTGAGGAAGCGATTTAATGGTTTTCAATCCCCGCACCCGACTGACCATTCCAGATCCAGGGTGAATCACCCAAGAACCCGTTGTCTTTTTATTTTTTTTTGGAAAAGTAACTTTCTTTCCCAATTCGATATCAAAGAGCGCTTTCCAAGGATCAAATCCATAAGTCATTTTTAAAAGATGCATCAGATAGCCTCCTGGAGGCCGAATGGCAATTTCTCCAAAAACAAGTCCTTTTTGAGTCATAAAACATTCCAAATGTGTGATCCCTTGATGGATTTTAAGCGCACGAATGACCTTGGCATTTAAAAGATCAATTTTTTTACGTACGGTCTTAGAGAGCGCTGCCGGCATAATATTGATATGCGTTGGCAAATAATACTCGGTAATATTTCTAAACAGAATTTTTTTATTCTGAATAAATGATTCCACGCTGTATTCTTTTCCTTGAATCCATTTTTCTGCTAAAAACCCTGCTTGAATCGACTTTTGAAGTCTGGATCTGTCTCGAATAATTTTTTGCCCTCGGCTTCCAGAAGAATCTCTTTTTTTAAGGACCATCGGAAAACCAAAGGTCTTTTCTAGCCAAAGCGCCGGAGTCTTTTTCGATAAAATGGAAAAAGGTGTGACATGAATTTTCTGCTTTTGAAGAAGCCGCTTCATCAAGAATTTGTCCCGACACAATAAGGCTGTGCGTGGATAAATACCGGGTAAGTTAAGTTTTTTTCTTAATTTGGCTGCGGGGATAACGCTGTTTTCCTTCGTTGCGATAATGGCAGAAATGGAATTCCGTTTCGGAATGAAGGTCTCATTCCAAATTAAAAAGGGGTACGTCGCTTTTTGCGCTGCCTTGACGGCTTCTTTCCTTGCGCCAACCAGTAAAAGTCTTTTCATTCTAGAATTTAAAAAAGCGGGCGACCGGTCTCGAACCGGCGACCTCAACCTTGGCAAGGTTGCGCTCTACCAACTGAGCTACGCCCGCAGAAGATCCTTCGGCTTCGCCTCAGGATGACAATAACAACGACAATTTTTTATCCCATCGGTTTAACAAAATCAATCAAGATCTCTGCAAAATTTTGTCGAAAAAAAGCTTTACGTATTCATATGCCGAATACAATGAAAATCCAAGCGAGATATAAATTAAAATGAGTCCCACAGCTTGAAAATTAAACCCAAAATAGGTTTCATGCACACTTAACCCCACAATGGCACAAATTTGTAAAAAGGTTTTATATTTTCCAAGTTGGCTGGCGGCAATAACAATCCCCTCATTGCTTGCAATCGCGCGTAAGCCTGTAATAAAAATTTCTCGACACACAATAATGACAACCAAAATGGCATGCACTCTCGAAAGCGCTGAAAGCATAATCAAGGCTGAAACGACCAAGACCTTATCTGCCAAAGGATCTAAAAACTTTCCAAGATCTGTTTCCACTTTATAATATCTGGCCAAATACCCATCCATAAAGTCCGTAATCCCTGCCAAAGTGATTAAAATGCCAGCCAATAGCCCCGTCCAGCCAGACGAGCTTAAAAGTAGAAGCATAATGAGTGGAATGACTGCGAAGCGAGATAGCGTAATAAGGGTCGGAAGCGTTACCGACTTAAGAGGATTGCCCTTGTTCATATCCTGTATGTCCAAATCCACCTGCACCGCGGTGGGTTTCATCTAAGATTTCTGTTGGTTCCCATTCAACGTCACACACCTTTTGAAAAACCATTTGGGCAATGCGGTCGCCTCTTTGAATTGTAAAAGGTTCTTTCCCCAGATTGGCAAGAATTACTTTAATTTCCCCACGGTAATCACTGTCAATGGTCCCCGGTGTATTTAAAAGGGTAATCCCATTTTTGATGGCCAACCCACTTCTGGGACGAATTTGTGCCTCAAAACCTTTGGGTATTGAAATTGCGATGCCTGTTGGGATGAGTTGTCTTTCAAAAGACTGAAGCGTAATGGGCGTTTCAATATCTGCCATGAGATCACATCCCGAAGATCCGTCTGTCATTGCTTTGGGAAGCGGCAATGGGTCCTGAGTGTGTAAGGAAACCCTACGAATTTGAACTTTAATCGCGATAGCGTCCTCCACCACCACGTCCGCCTCGACCGCCGCCTCTTTGGCCACCACGGTCTCCGCCTCTTCCGCCACCAAACCCACCACTTCTGGGTCC
>MGRI01000079.1:4919-5148 GCA_001798105.1 Deltaproteobacteria bacterium RIFCSPHIGHO2_02_FULL_40_11 | reverse complement strand
TTGCGTGGCCTTCAATGCGGACTTTGATGGAGACCAAATGGCCGTTCACATTCCTCTTTCCATTGAAGCGCAACTAGAAGCTCGCGTACTTATGATGTCTACCAATAATATTCTTTCTCATGCCAATGGAAAGCCTATTATTGTTCCAACTCAAGATATTGTGTTGGGACTTTATTATATGACGCGTTCTAAAGTTTTTGGTAAAGGGGAAGGGCTTATTTTTTCTGAT
>MGRI01000079.1:3939-4901 GCA_001798105.1 Deltaproteobacteria bacterium RIFCSPHIGHO2_02_FULL_40_11 | reverse complement strand
GCTTATCACTCTAGTCAACTAGAACTTCATTCTAAAATTAAAGTTCGTCTAGATGGGAAGCTTGTTGAAACAACCGCAGGGCGAATTCTTTTAAGAGAAACTGTTCCTTCTCAGGTTCCTTTTGAATCTTATAATAGAGTGATGGATAAAAAATCTGTGGCAGAGTTGGTCGAAGAGACCTATCGAATTGCTGGGCCTAAGGAAACTGTTATCTTGGCAGATCGTTTAAGAACGTTAGGGTATGAATATGCTACACGTTCTGGAATGTCGATTTGTATTGCAGATATGAGGATTCCGGAAAAGAAAGAAGAGCTCTTAAAAAAATCTCTGAAAGAAGTTCAAGATATTCAAGCTCAATATACCGAAGGATTGATTACAGATGGGGAGCGTTACAATAAAGTGATCGACTGTTGGGCGCAATGTACAGAAGCCATTGCAGATGAAATGATGAGTCAACTTTCTACAGAAATGGTGAAAGGTCCAAAAGGAAAAGAAGTTCAAGATGTAAGTTTCAATCCTATTTTTATGATGGCGGACTCTGGAGCCAGAGGATCTGCAGCCCAAATTCGTCAGCTCGCTGGAATGAGGGGACTTATGGCCAAGCCTTCGGGTGAAATTATTGAAACTCCTATTACGGCCAATTTCCGTGAAGGATTGAATGTCCTTCAATACTTTATTTCTACACACGGAGCACGAAAAGGGTTGGCAGATACAGCATTAAAAACAGCAAACTCTGGATATTTGACCCGGAGATTAGTGGACGTGGCTCAAGATGTTGTTATTCGTCAACAAGACTGTGGAACGCTTGATGGAATCTGGATCTCTGCTCTTGTAGAAAGTGGAGAGATCATGGAAACCCTAGGAGAGAGGGTGTTGGGTCGTGTAGTTTTGGACCAGATTAAAGATCCTTTTACAGGAGAAGTTCTTGTCAAAGCCAATGAAGAAATTAATGAAGATAAAGT
>MGRI01000079.1:783-3886 GCA_001798105.1 Deltaproteobacteria bacterium RIFCSPHIGHO2_02_FULL_40_11 | reverse complement strand
CGTGTCAAGATCCCATTGGAGTGTGCGCAGAATGCTATGGACGTGATTTGTCCCGAGGTCACAAGGTGAATATTGGAGAAGCTGTTGGAATTATTGCGGCACAATCCATCGGAGAACCTGGAACTCAGCTTACGATGAGAACCTTCCACATTGGAGGAACTGCAAGTCGACGTGTGGAACAAAATACATTAACGACGCGTCATAAGGGGGTTGTAAAATTTGTAAAGCTCAACACGGTTACCAACAAAGAAAAAAGTTTAACAGTGATGAATCGCAATGGTGAAATTGCTGTTGTTGATGAGGCTGGCCGTGAGCGAGAACGCTATGCTGTGATCTACGGAGCAAAATTGAGAGTTAAAGAGGATCAAAAGGTTGAAGCTGGGACACTGCTAGCTGAATGGGATCCCTATACAATGCCTATTTTAACAGAAGTTGGTGGAACTGTTAATTATGGAGATATTATTGAAGGGGTAACGATGAGAGAGCAGCTCGATGAAGTGACAGGGCTTTCGCATAAAGTTGTGATTGATTCTAAAGATACAGAAACTCGTCCTCGGATTTCTGTGAAAGACAAAGATGGGAACACCATTAAACTTTCTAAAAATATATTTGCTCGGTATCTCTTGCCTGTCGGAGCTAATATTATTGCTGTGGAAGGGGAAGCAATAGACCCCGGAGATGTGTTAGCAAAAATTCCACGTGAGACTACAAAGACTAAAGATATTACGGGAGGTCTACCTCGAGTGGCTGAGCTTTTTGAAGCACGAAAACCTAAAGATTGTGCCATCATTAGTGAAATTGATGGACTTGTGACCTTTGGGGCAGACATGAAAGGGAAGCGTCGAGTGGTTATTACTCCTGAAGTAGGTGAACCTTGTGAATATTTAGTTCCTAAAGGTAAGCATATTTCTGTGCACGAAGGAGATTTTATTCGTGCTGGAGAACCCCTGATGGATGGAGCAGCCAATCCCCATGATATTTTAAAAGTGTTGGGGGAAAAAGCCTTGGCTCAATATCTTACAGATGAAGTTCAAGAGGTGTACCGCTTACAAGGAGTTAAAATTCACGACAAACATATTGAAGTGATTGTGAACCAAATGTTAAGACGCGTGAAGATTAAAGAAGTAGGGGATAGTGACTTCTTATTAGGAGAACATGTTGAAAAATCCATATTTAAGAAAGGTAATGAAAAGTTGAAAAAAGAAGGCAAAGATCCAGCAGTAGCAGAAGCACTGCTTTTAGGAATTACAAAAGCCTCTTTAAGTACGGCTAGTTTTATTTCAGCTGCGTCGTTTCAAGAGACAACAAAGGTACTCACACAAGCTAGTCTTGCGGGAAAAACAGATCATTTGGTGGGACTCAAAGAAAATATTATTATGGGTCGATTGATTCCAGCAGGGACGGGCTTTACGGCCTATCGTGAGCAACGTATTAATGTCGAAATGCCAAAAACAGCATTGGGAAGAGAGCCTATTGCCGAAGAAGTGAGTGCGCAAATTGGAGGGCTAGAACAAAAAACGGCTTGATAAAATTCGCCCGTTTTTTTATAGAAGGAAGGTTATATGCCAACGATTAATCAATTGGTCACTCAAAGTCGCACACGGATGCGACGAAAAACAAAATCTCCAGCGTTACGAGGATCTCCTCAGAAACGCGGTGTATGTATTTATGTAAAAACGATGACCCCTAAAAAACCCAATTCTGCTTTAAGAAAAATTGCACGGGTGCGATTGACCAATGGATATGAAGTAACAGCTTATATTCCAGGAGTTGGGCATGCACTTCAAGAACACTCTGTGGTTCTTATTCGTGGAGGTCGGGTGAAAGATTTACCTGGGGTACGTTATCATATTATTCGAGGCAAACTTGATACAACTGGAGTTCAAAATAGAAAACAAGCTCGCTCTAAATATGGAGCTAAAAGACCCGGCGCTCAAGCTGCGGCCTAAAACAAGGCCAGAAAGAAACGACGAGGAAAATTATGGGAAGACGAAAAAAAACAATTGAAAGAAGAGTAAATCTGGATCCTCTTTTTCACGATGCAGTAGTGGGAAAGTTTGTGAGTCGTTTAATGAAAGAGGGAAAAAAGAGTTTAGCTGAAACACTTTTGTATGGGGCGCTAGATTTAGTTAAAGATAAAAACTTAGGAAAAGAACCCCTAGAAATTTTTAAAAGAGCTCTAGATAATGTGAAGCCAGCTGTGGAAGTAAGATCGCGAAGGGTGGGGGGAGCAACCTATCAAGTGCCCATGGAAGTACGCCCTGAGCGAAGACAAGCCTTGGCGATTCGCTGGATCATTTCCTATGCTGAAGACAGAAAAGGAAAATCTATGCGGTCAAATTTAGCTGAAGAAATTGTCGATGCATTTAATGGAACAGGAGGAGCCATTCGAAAAAAAGAAGATGTTCATCGAATGGCAGAAGCAAATAAAGCCTTTGCTCACTATAGATGGTAAGAAATTATGGCGTCTGAAGAAGAAATTTTGCGAAAAACGCGCAATATTGGGATTGCTGCCCATATTGATGCGGGAAAGACTACCACAACAGAGAGAGTTCTCTTTTACACAGGTCGAGTCTATAAAATTGGAGAAGTTCATGAAGGAACAGCGACTATGGACTGGATGCCTCAAGAGCAAGAGCGAGGCATTACGATTACTTCTGCGGCCACCAGTTGTCAGTGGGCTGGCTACAACATTAATATTATAGATACTCCAGGTCACGTTGATTTTACCATTGAAGTGGAGCGCTCTTTAAGGGTGCTCGATGGTGCTGTTTGTGTATTCTGTGGCGTCGGAGGGGTGGAGCCTCAATCTGAAACGGTGTGGCGTCAGGCCGATCGTTATCATGTGCCCCGTATTGCTTTTATTAATAAAATGGATCGTATTGGATCTGATTTTTGGAGTTGTATTCAGCAAATGAAAGACAAGCTCAATACCAAACCTGCTCCTGTGAATATGCCTCTAGGCAAAGAAGAAAATTTTGCTGGGATCATTGATTTAGTTCACATGAAAGCCTTGAAGTGGACAGGGGAAGAACTCGGAGCAAAATTTGAAGAGATCGAAATTCCCTCGGAATATAAAGAAGAAGCTGAAAAAGCAAGAGAC
>MGRI01000079.1:534-676 GCA_001798105.1 Deltaproteobacteria bacterium RIFCSPHIGHO2_02_FULL_40_11 | reverse complement strand
CATTAGCCTTAAAGTGGTGCCCGTTGTTTGTGGATCTGCGTTTAAAAATAAAGGGGTTCAGCCGATGTTGGATGCGGTTGTGAAGTATTTACCCTCGCCAATCGATATTCCCCCTGTGAAAGGAAAAATTCCTGGAAAAGAA
>MGRI01000079.1:334-511 GCA_001798105.1 Deltaproteobacteria bacterium RIFCSPHIGHO2_02_FULL_40_11 | reverse complement strand
ATTTAATGAACCTTTTTCAGCTCTAGCTTTTAAAATTATGACGGATCCTTTTGTGGGACAGCTCACCTATTTTCGTGTGTATTCTGGAATTTTAAGTTCTGGATCTTATGTATATAACTCTGTGAAAGACAAACGAGAACGTATTGGGCGGCTTGTGAAGATGCATGCCAATAAAAG
>MGRI01000079.1:0-287 GCA_001798105.1 Deltaproteobacteria bacterium RIFCSPHIGHO2_02_FULL_40_11 | reverse complement strand
GGCTTAAGTACACGATGACAGGAGATACGCTTTGTGATGAAGAAAAGCCCGTCATTTTAGAATCCATGAATTTCCCAGAGCCTGTTATTTCAGTGGCTATTGAACCTAAGACAAAAGCGGATCAGGAAAAATTAGGATTCTCTTTACAAAAATTGGCTATTGAAGACCCCTCCTTTAGAATACATACCGATACAGAAACAGGACAAACCATTATTTCTGGAATGGGAGAGCTCCATCTTGAAATTATTGTGGATCGGATGATGCGAGAATTTAAAGTTGAAGCCAAT
>MGRI01000078.1:862-7431 GCA_001798105.1 Deltaproteobacteria bacterium RIFCSPHIGHO2_02_FULL_40_11 | reverse complement strand
CTTCGAACCTCTGATTTTTCAAGCCACCCATCTTTGTTGGCGTCAAAGCGTAAAAAAATCATTTCTGTAAAACGAAACAATACAAAAATAGATTCAAGTTCAGAAAGTGTAATGAGACTGGGATCTTTTCTGCCGACGGCAGAAATCATATACGTCATGCTTTGTTGAATTTCTTCTTGCGTAAGTTGTTGCATGGCGGTTGGAAAATACCAATGTAAGGTGGACACTTCTTTGAGGGTATCGACCAAGCCTTCTCGTTTGAGTTGTTTTTCATCCTCTTTTTGGGTTCTTTCAACTTGAAAGTGTTGGATCAAGGGATCTTCCACAAACCATTTTACGGTTCTGCTATTTTCCAGAATAAAACTGGTAGCCTCTAAGAGTTCATAGGCGTCAATGAATTGATCTGCATTGCTCGTGGTGAGCAATTGATCGGATAGGACCACTGCAAATTGACTCAATGTAAGCGGATCTGCGTGTGTGAGATCGCTTGGATTTTGGGGTGTGGATTCAGCCTGCGACTTTGGGTCTAAGAGCTGATCTAAGCCACGGATGCCTTTTTGAATCGTTGAAATGAGCGAGACCAATCCTTCATGTTGCACTTCCTGACCCATTCCAAAGGAAAGTTTTCCGTCTTGGTCTGTGTCGTAGGCTGTAATAATTTCTGTGACAAAAGGAAATACAACCTGGGATAAAAGAAAATTATGCTTTGAAACCGTGTCGGTATGTGTGAAGGGGGTCATCCAAAGATATTTAAACTGGTCAAAATTTTCAAAAAGTAAGAAATAGTGGTGGAAGGTTTCTTTCTCAAGGTCATGTTGTCTTTTTAAAAGCCACTTACGAAGATATTCTTTCGAAATGCTTTTTTGATCTTCTTTAAAAAGTGCAATGGATTGGTCATAGGCGTGAATGGATTTTTTAAAAGAAGAAATCATTTTTTGAAGATGTTCTTTGGTGAGACGATTTTCATCTCCGCCAAAGACCCTGGATTTAAAGGCCATGATGGCGTCTACAAATTCCAAGGCTTTTCCGCCACGATCTTTATGCAACATTTCTAAAAGCGCAATTAAATCTGTTTTTTGAAGTTCTTCAGGGGGTGAAATTTGAAAAACTTGAAATAAATATTCCAGAAGCTGCTCATACGCATATAAAAAAGAAATGGATTGGTCTGAGCGCCATGTATCTAACTCCAAAAGAGAGTTAATGTCGCACACATAGATAAATATTTTTTCAAGGTGATTCAGCATGTCTCTTAAATTGGAAGCCAAGACAGAGCCGTCTGATCGCCCAAATAAGACACGGTTTGCAATAAATCCAGCTTGAATATAATGTGACCCGACTTCAGCTTCCAATCCTTCCCACAGGTGATATTGCTTTAAGATGGTGTCCTTTAAAATATAGTGATCTGTCTGGGCTGGATCTTGAAGTAGGGTTTTAAAAATTTTCATAAATTGTGAAAAAACCTGTTTTCGAAGCTCCCAGTACATGAATGTTTTTGACGTTTCTTTTTCGTATTTTTCATAAAGTTTCGAAAGTGTTTCAACTTCTAAGTCTGAGCGTTGAACCCGTTTTAAAATTTCAATCAATTGTGAGAAGCGAATGCCTTTTGGATCATGCCCAACCAAAATATCTCGAAGCGATAGAATGCGGTCCACCCAAATGCCGAGCGTCTCTGACGAACCCAAGATGTTTGACGTCATGAGCACCTTGATTTCTTTATGGGTTAAAATGCCCGGGGTATTTGGAACAATCGTTTGATTGGCTTGGTGTACGATATCAATGGCGCATTGTAAAACTGTTTGAACCCTGTGTGCGGTGAGTTTTCCTGAAAAAAAACTTGTTTTGAGCTCCGCAAAATCAATTTGGCATTTTTCATTGCGTGATGTCGCTTCCGTTGAAATTTCGGGAGGATGTTTTGGAAGAGGGGACTCATTGACCCATATTCCACAGGCGCTGAGAAAAAAGATGAAAATGGGAAGTATCCCTATTTTAAAACGTAACTTTTGTTTCAACCCAAACTCTGTCATATTCTCGAAAGTTTCCCCAAAATGTATTTTGGACACCGTATAAAATATCAGCCCCCACGGTGGTTACAATATTTTTTTTCCAATCAAAAGCGGCTTTGGGTTGAAATACCCATTCATTCGTGAGCAACGACCTTTCCAGATTGCTTTGAATTGTCCACGACGGTGTGAGGCGTTTTTGAACTTGAATAAACATAAAATTTTTAGGCGGTACAGGTTCTTGAACCAAGCCTTCTTCTTTTTGTGTGAGGTTCAGTTCATTTTTAAATCCGATTTCAAAATATGGGTGTTGGAGGCTTGTTAAAAACTGTATGTGGGGCGGATCTTGAAACGGCGCCATGAGTGCTATTTCAAATAGAGCCCCAAGAGATGCCACAGGAAAAAGTGTTTCAAACCCAAACCCAATGTGTGGGATGAAAATCGGATAAAGATTCACATTGCTTTTGAGGCCCTCTTCTTCAATGTGTAACTTTGCATCGTGCTGGAGCTTGGATTTGGGATTGTGAAAATAAGAAAACCAAAATGCAAAGTGTTGAGAGGGTGTTGATTGTTGAAATCTGAGTCCCAGACTTTGTTTCAGAAGGACATCTGAAAGTTCAGGGATATGTAAGTCATACGATAGGGGTAACCAGGTATCGCCAATTTTAATTCTATAAAAAAGAGGCGTGCTCCACCGAGAAAGAATTTCAAAACGGTTTTGCGATTGCTGAAACCGAACGCCCCCTAAATCGGGAATAAATAAAGGGCTATAAAAGAATTCCAATTCAGTATCGCGTTCACGCACTGTGGTGGTCAGCGCAAAAATCCCCGATTTTTCTTGTCGCAAAGGGTCAATTTCAAATGTGGGTAGGATGATGCGTGCGGGGCTATACAACGCATGGTTTCCCCAGGTTTTCTTTTTGCGCCCAAAAGAAACTGTGGTCTGAGGCCGGGTATATTGAATGTATGCTTCAGGAATATCCATCCAATCCGAAATTTCTCTGGGAAAGTGTAAAAGTGCCTTGGCTTGGAGGGCATACGAAAGTTCTGAAGAAAGCGTTCCTTCTTTTTTCCCAGAAAGGTGCATTTGCCATTGTTGCGACTGATTGCGGTAGGGTTGGGCGTAAAATAAACCATTCATCGCGGTTTCAATCGATTGGGCCTGGGCTGGGAAATTTAGAAAAAGAAAGATGCCCAAAATACCAAGGACGATGTTTCGACCTAACTCCGTACGTGTGATGTGTTCAAGCTTGGGGGCTGTCACTTCATACGCGGGGAGAGGGGGCAAAATATGAAGGTTTACGTTCGACCAAATGGTTTTAAAAATAACCCAGGGTTTTGAGGCAGCACTTCCATACTTTCGACTAAAGTAACTTCCCCAAAGACCGTGTAAAGTCATGGGAATCACAGGGACAGGTGTTTTTTGAATAATTTTTTCAATGCCCTGCCGATAGGGGTTGAGTTGGCCATCATGGGTCACTTGTCCTTCTGGAAAAATACAAACCAAGTTTCCAAGTTTGAGTTCTTTTCGAATTTGAACCATGGCATTTTCTAAAATATTTGTGTCTTCTTTGGCGCCTGCAATGGGGATGACCTTTCCTCCTCTGAGAAAAAATCGAAGAACAGGAATATTGTGAAACTTATAATACATGACAAAGCGAATGGGACGTTTTACGGCAGCAGAAATAATGAGCCAATCCACAAATGTAACATGGTTACATACCAAAACGGCGGCACCTTCCTCTGGAACGTGGTTTAAGCCTTGAACATTTAAACGATAAATCAGTCTTGTTAAAATAACACAGACAAAACGAAGCAAAAATTCTGGAATCACTGTGTAAATATAGAGTGCAACAACCATATTCAAAATTCCAAAAATTAAAAAAATCTCAATGACGGTGACCCCGAAGCCATAAAGGGCAGCCAATAAAATGCTGCCTGCAACCATGAATAAAGCATTTAAAACATTGTTTGCTGCAATGGTTCTGGAAAGCTTATCTGGGTGGGCGCGATGTTGAATAAATGTATAAAGGGGCACAATGAAAAAACCGCTAAATAAAGAAAGACCAAATAAATCCATTAAGATCCGAAAGGAACCGTCAGCCATTAAAAACTGCGTTAATGTTACATAAGGGATGCCTGGAACGCGGGGTGTTCCAGAAATAAATAAGTCGAGCATAAAAATACTCATACCGATGGATCCAAAAGGAACCAACCCAAGTTCCAATCGTTCGCGACTTAGCTTTTCACATAAGATTGAGCCCGTGGCCACACCGATGCTAAAAAGCGCTAAAAAAAGGGTGACAACCGATTCGTCTGCATGAAGCACATCTTTGGCATATACAGGAAACATTGAAAGTAGCACAGCACCTAAAAGCCAAAACCAAGAAATTCCTAAAACACAATTCCATACACTTTTAATGTGTGTTGAAATTTTAAGTATTTCCCAAGTTGGGCGAATCAACCCATGATGAATTTTTAAATTTGGATTTCTCGGTGTCAGGGGGTGTACATATCTTGCGCATAGGGTCCCCAGGCAGGCAATCAAAATCGTAATGGCTGCCACCATCAATGGGCCTGTGGCATGTTGCGCAATCAATACCCCGCCTAAAATGGTTCCAAGGAGAATTGCTAAAAATGTTCCCATTTCAACGAGCGCATTGCCATGAACCAATTCATCGTCTGTAATCAGCTCTGGAAGAGCGCTGTATTTGATTGGGCCAAAAAAGGTAGATTGGAGCCCCATCATAAAAAGGGTGACCATTAAAAGGTGGATATTTTCAAAATAAAAACCAAAAGCGCCCATGCCCATGACGGCAATTTCCCAAACTTTGATCCATACCATGAGGCTGTGTTTTTCGAATTTATCAGCAATTTGACCCGCATAGGCAGAAAACAAGAAAAAAGGTAAAATGAAAATCCCACCACATAAAGCAACCATTTGGGCCGGTGTCAGGCTGAATAAGTGATAAGCCTTATAGGTAATCAAAATGACCAGTGCATTCTTAAACACATTGTCATTAAAAGCGCCTAAAAATTGGGTCCAAAATAGAGGCCAAAAACGAGGATCTCTTAAAAGATGTTTTTCGTAAGATTTCACAACAGAGACTTGTTTTTATAGACTTTATGGGCGTTGGCAAGACAAATTCTAATCTTCCTTGCCTATTTTTTATTTCCAGTTTTGAAGTGCTTGAATATATTTTGGAACGAGTCCCAAAGCACGTTGAATACTTTCCAGGAGGCTTAATTTTCGAAGCGTTACTTCAGGAGACATTTTTAACCTTTCTTTCAATATATTTTTTTTCATAATCTCGGTACCGTTGCGAATCCAAATAATCTTTCCAGGTACGTGTTTGAAATTCTAAAAAAGAATCTTCTTTCAGTTCACACACGCATTTCCCGTTAACAGAAATTTCGTAGGCAAGGAGGGGATCCATCAGAGGTTGAATTAAAACAACATCGATTTCTTTATCAAAGTGGGGCATGAGTTCTTGGTAAATTTCGAGCGACTTTTTGGTTGGAATACGCTTGCCTGCATAAAAAGCCAAGTCAATATCTCTTTGATATTTTTTTATTTTTTCATCAGCACCGGAACCAAAAAACACACAAAAATAGAAGTTGTTCTTTTTACAAACTTCATAAATCTTTTGTTTTTGGATGTCTGTCATGTTATTTAATATAGCTAAAATACGGATAATTCACAAAGATTAATCACGTCGCCCCGGGGTACTCTGGAAAATGTTTCCTGAGATCTAAGTTTATTATGCGTGGCACAAAGCAGTCGTAAGTTGTTTATTTCTGTTTTTCCACCCAATGCCCAGGGGTGGATATGATCAAATTCTAAAAAATTTCTTTCCCCACATTGCTTGCCTTCAGGACTTTTGTAAGAACATCGTGCCTGATCTCTTGTATAAACCTCTCTTTGAACGGCTTTTGGAATATAACGGGTTTTCTTTGTCATTCCGAGCGTGTAGCGCGAGGAATCTCTTTTTATTTGTCTCATCGGATCTTTCTTCTCTAAAAGAAGATCCAGGGCTTCATTAAAGATATCTTCCAGTTTTCCTTTGGGATATTTATGGCGCAAGATTTGTTTTGCCCGTTCAATTTTCCCCGCCACAGATTCATTGGCCACAAATTCTATCTTTACGCGCCTTATGTCTGCTTCGCGGGGGATGACAGATTCTTCCTGGGATCTCTCTGGCTTTTTCTCTTGTTTTTTTGTTTCAGAAAGTAAATCTGCTTGCTTAAGTTCTACGCATTTTAGTTCCGCAGCGGAACCAGCATTTAAAATAGGCAATCTTCTGATCTTATCTCGGTGAGAATCTACTTTATGAGAAAATGAAACCAAAAGTGCTTCGACTTCTTCTTTTGTTTTGCCCAAGGCAGCTTGGATTAGAAAATCTTTTTTTTCTCCCACCGCATGGGGTTCGATCTGTCCCAGCGTGGTTAAGTTCAGCTTTGCAGATTTTAAATATTCTAAGACCCGGGGATCTCTTTGTACAAGTTTAGCTGCTTGAATTCTGCGATAAGCTGCTGCTTTTGAATACTTATGTTTTTCAATTAAAAAAT
>MGRI01000078.1:0-826 GCA_001798105.1 Deltaproteobacteria bacterium RIFCSPHIGHO2_02_FULL_40_11 | reverse complement strand
TTAAACAAGTGTTTTGGCTTCATAAAAAGGCTGTATATCCACTTCAAGAACATGTCCCAACAAAAAAGATGTTTTTTCCTTCAAAACGCCTTTAAGAACCGAAGAGGCGCCTCTAAATCTTGTCAAGAAAAAACGACATGAGTGTGTAAGGCCTCAGTTATGGGGGAATTTATCAATTCAATCCGTGTCATTCTGAGCCCCCATTTTCATGGGGACAGGCTCCGCGAAGAATCTCATCGCAAAAAAGAGATTCTTCGGTCGCTTGCGCTCCCTCAGAATGACATTTCTCCCCCCATAACTGAGGCCTTACACAAACTGAAACAAAAACCTAGACACAGTCGAATGATGTCCCCATCATTCGACAAGATAAACCGAGAAAATTTGACTTATCAGAAGACTATTGAAACTCAACAGTACTTACAAAACAATCCACTTCGTGGTGGCATAATCAATGCTGGAACAGGAAAAGCACTTACGACGGAAGAGTTACAAAAGGACTTAGAAAATTATCAACGCCAACTTGAGATCGGAACCACAAATCTTAAAAAGATAGATGCCATAATACCTTGGGTATTCAGAGTACAAGTTTTCAGTTTTTTATTAGGGATTCTGCTAAATATAATTTTTTCTACGATAAACTATCTTTAGAATGAGATATTGCCACCGGCCAGAATTGAACTGGCACGGCCAAATAAATAGCCGAGGGATTTTAAGTCCCTTGCGTCTACCAATTCCGCCACGGTGGCACAGCAGGTAGACGTAAGTCATATCAAGGACTTCAGGGGAATGTCAAAAACTTAATGACAAAAAATTTATAAAAGCTCTG
>MGRI01000077.1:803-5879 GCA_001798105.1 Deltaproteobacteria bacterium RIFCSPHIGHO2_02_FULL_40_11 | reverse complement strand
CCACCGGATGATTGGGTTGTATTTTAATTTTTGTTCTGTTGATTTCTATGCCTATCGATTCTGGACCTTCACTAAAATGGGATGGATTCATACCTGTGACCATTATCCACTGCCATTGGGTCACTAAAAACCGGCTCATAGAATAAGATTGATCAGGAATTAAAACAAATTCCATCGATTGAAAATGCATTTGTGTATCTTTACACACAACTTTTCTTTGCACGCGCACAACGCCTCTTTCGGAAAGTGTTTCTTGGGCCCAGACTGAAAGGGCTTCACGATCCAAAGTGTCTGATTGGATGAGATGTTCCAAACCACCTCGTTGCACCATCAAAGAAAAATTGGTCTGGGCTTCTTCTTCCAAAATGGGATTAACCACTTCTCCCCGTTCAAGCCCCTCAACAAATCTTACCAAATGTGCATCTCCAATTAAGTTCTCATCCAAGAGACGAGAGAGATAGGTGATAAGAGAGGCTGTGGGAGATCCTTCGCTTCGCTCAGAATGACGGGGCTCTGCTAATAGCATTTCACACGAATTGGCGTAGGTAGAAAATGAAAAAAGAACCGCATGAATTGAAATAGCAACAAATAGCAATCTTCGCAAAATAAACTTCCTTAAAAAAGTCAGAGAGGGGACTTAAAAAGTATTCTTTTTTACATTACAAAGATCCAACTTGCAACTTCCTGATTTGATTTAAGTTTTAATTTTTTAAAGGACCTTCCTGCGTCTTTAATTGACTAAACCCTGAAAATGGCGTACATTTTAAGGGCATGTTCAGAAGACTTTTATCTCCTTCAAATCATTCAAGTTTTTTCTTATTTGGAGCCCGTGGAACAGGCAAATCTACATGGCTTAAGGGTCATTTTTTGAAAGAAAACGTGCTTTATTTCGATCTTCTGGATCCTGCCATTGAAAATCTATTTTTGACGCAACCGCAACGTTTTAAAGAACAAATTTTGAGTGCGCTTGAAAAGCAACCAAAATTGAATTGGATCATTGTGGATGAAGTACAAAAGTGCCCAGCTCTACTCAATTACGTTCATATGCTCATTGAAGATAAAAAGCTTAAGTTTGCCCTCAGTGGTTCTAGCGCAAGACGTCTGAAACAAAAGGGGGTAAATCTATTAGCAGGCAGAGCATTCATAGAACATCTCTTCCCATTAACACACGGTGAGCTGGGGGCTGATTTTGATCTAAAATCCGTCTTAAGTTATGGGTCACTCCCACATGTATTTGACTTACACCATCCACAGGAAAAAAAAGATTTTCTAAGCGCGTATGCCCTCACATACGTTCAGAATGAAATTCAGGCTGAACAATGGATTCGCAAACTAACCCCGTTTAGAAAGTTTCTGCCCATTGCTGCCCAAATGAATGGTAAAATTATAAACTATCATAAAATTGAAAAAGACATTGGCGTGGATTGGAGTACGATAAAAAATTATTTTGATATTTTGGAGGATACACTTATAGGCTTCCAATTAGAAGGATGGCATCAATCCGTTCGGAAACGGCAACGACAAGCTCCCAAATTTTATTTCTTTGATATTGGTATTAAAAAAGCACTTGAAGGTTCGCTAGATCAAATACCTACCCCCGGGACCGGATTTTATGGTGAATGTTTTGAACATTTTATTATTTTGGAAATTTATAGACTTAACACGCTATTAAAAAAAGATTATAAATTATCCTATCTCCGAACAAAAGATGATGCTGAAATCGATATCATCCTGAGCAAACCAGGAATCCCTATCCTCCTTATAGAAATAAAATCATCATCCAATATTATAGAATCGGATATCACAAATTTATCAAACCTAGCTCGAGATATCCCAAATTCCAAACCTTATGTTTTATGTCAAGAATCTACGCCTAGAAAAATGGGATCTGTAGAAATTCTTCCCTGGGAACAGGGACTCAAGGAGATTGGGCTGATTCAAACATAAAAGAGTTACTCATCTGTCCTCACCAGGCGAAATCCGACATCTCCGCTGTGGGTATTGAGATGGCCGTCGTAGCGATCGACATAATTCAGGTTGGGTGCAATGGCGCCGACACTGTTACCACGCATAATGCGGCTTCCATCAAATCCCTGATCTGAAGTCCACTCCCACACATTTCCGTACATGTCATACAGTTCCCATGAATTTGGGAGTTTCAACCCTACGGCGTGAGTTTGACGATTTGAGTTTTTGCGAAACCACCCATACTCTGGGGGCCATGTTTCACTGTCTCCAAATGAAAGCACTGTATCTGTCCCCGCTCTGGCTGCTTTTTCCCATTCAGCGTTCGTTGGCAATCGGTACCGCTTCCCTTTCAAATGATCTGAAATCACTCTATAAATTAAAGGGTCATCTTTTTTGGACAGTTCATTGAGCCTGGGTAAAAAAAGTTTATGAATATCATTCCAAATTACACGCTCTATAGGATGATCGGGTTGCATACGAATAAATTTTCCATTGATTTCAACTTCTATGGATTCTGCACCATCCTTAAACTGAGACGGATTTTCTCCCATCACCATCGCCCACTGCCACTGTGTAGTTTGAAATCGGCTTATGAAATAAGGATTTGGAATTGTTGATTTAACTTGTTTTTCTTTTTCTTTCATCATGAATTCCCCCGCTGGAATCTCTACAAACTCCATTTGAAAAAAAGGAACTTCAGTATCTTGACGAACAACCCCCCTTTGCTCACGCACTATGCTTCTTTCAGAAAGTCTCTTTTGAGCCCAGGATAAAAATATTGCCCGGTCTAATGCGTCTAAAATTAGACGTTCCAATCCACCATGATGTAATAGGAGAGCATAATCAGCCTGTGCTTCTTCTTTGGAAATGGGATTTACAACTTGTCCTTGTTCTAGGCCGGCAGCAAATCTTTCTAAATGTGCATCTCCAATTAAGTTCTCATCCAAGAGGCGAGAAAGATAGGCAATGAGAGAGGAGGTAGGGTCACTGTCATTCTGAGCACTGGGGTTGTCATTCTGAGCACGAAGTGCGAAGAATCCCGAGGGACGGGGTTCAGCCAATAGTGCTTCACACAGATCAGCATGTGCTTCCAATCCAAAGATGAAAATAAAAATAAGAAGCAGTTTTATCTTCATTTTAACTTCACCCTCACAATGCGAAAGCCCACATCAGAGCTATGGTACCTAGCCTCACCATATTCACAATAGGCAGAACGCAATCCAGATCCAAAGTGGTGCCAACTCCCCCCGCGAAGAATGTGGCCAGCAGCCACTGTGTTTTCAAAACACCACTCCCACACATTTCCATGCATGTCATAGAGACCCCAGGGATTGGGACGCTTTAATCCTACGGCATGCGTTACATGATTTGAATTTTCATCAAACCATGCATATTTCCCTAAAAGCGCCTGACCTTCTCCAAATGAATATTCCGTATCTGTCCCAGCTCTCACTGCCCGCTCCCATTCTGCTTCTTTTGGAAGTCGATACTTTCTTCCCTTCAGATGATCTGAAATAACTTTATAAATAAACGCATCATCTAACTTTGAAAGTTCATTCAATTTTTTAATAAATTTTTGCGTATCCCCCCACCTTACTCTCTCCACAGGATGATTGGGTTGCATTCGAATCTGTCTACCTCTAATTTCAATTTCAATGGATTCTGAACCATCTGAAAAATGAGAAGGATTCTCACCCATAATCATCGCCCATTGCCATTGAGTTATAGAAAACACTGACATCTCATAAGGATCCTTGATAGCAACTTCCTTTTTCTTGCCCACTTCACCCATCATAAACGTACCCGCTTGAATGGGCACAAAGTTCATTGGATGAGCTGAAATTTCAGTGTCCTTGTGAATCACGTTTCTTTGCTGCCGTACCATTCCTCTTTCAGAAAGTTTTTCTTGGGTCCATCTCAAAAGCATTTCCTGATTCAGTTTGTCCGATTGAATTAAATGTTCTAACCCGCCACGCTGTACTAGAAGAGAATAATTAGCCGCGGCGTCTTCTTCCAAAATGGGATTAACCACCTCTCCTCGTTCTAAGCCCACAGAGAATCGCACCAAATGGTCATCTCCAATTAAGCGCTCATCCAAGAGACGGGAAAGATAGGTGATTAGAGATACTGTAGGAGATCCTTCGGCGCTTTGCGCCTCAGGATGCCCCTCTGCCAATAGCGTCTCACAGGAATTTGAAAAAATATTTGTTGAAAAAACAAAAATATTAAAAATAAAAATAAGATAAAAAAGTTTAAAAACACGGGCCATTATTCTGTTGTCCTTACTAAACGAAAACCTGTATCACTCGAACATTTATCTGGATCACACCCAGATCTGCTATCGGATTGGCAAGGATATGCATAATACATAAAACTAGCCCCACGCCGAACACAGAAAGAATATTCTCTTGATCTTTTTGGACCTTTTGGATTTTTACCTCCTTGAAGTTTTCGCCGAAACCTATCCTGAACCCACTCCCACACATTTCCATGCATGTCATAGAGACCCCAGGGATTGGGGCGCTTTAATCCCACAGCGTGCGTCATCTTATGTGCATTCTCTACAAACCACGCAAATTCCTTAAGCTGCACGCCATCATTTCCAAATGAGTACAATGTATTTGTCCCGGCCCGAACTGCATATTCCCACTGAGCTTCCGTTGGAAGCCGATAGACTTTCCCAGGCGTGTGATCTGGAATAATTTGATAAATGAGAGGAGCATCGATTGTGGATAAATCGTTAAGTTTTTTAATAAACGCCTGCGCCACCCCCCAGCTTACCCGCTCCACAGGATGATTGGGCTGCATTCGTATCTTCTTGCCCCCCATTTTAAGTTCAACGGACTCAGCCCCATCTCTAAAATACGCTGGGTTCTCTTCCATTACCATTGACCATTGCCATTGGGTCACCGGAAATATGGCCATTTCAAAAGAATTTGTTAGGATCACTCTAACTTTTTCTCCCTTTTCTCCCATCATAAATCGACCTGATTGAATGGGCACAAATTCTATGGGATACATTGAATTTTCTGTCTTACGATGCACGACTTCTCTTTGCTGACGTAAAACGCCTTTTTGAGAAAGCTTTTCTCGAACCCACGTTAAAAG
>MGRI01000077.1:549-758 GCA_001798105.1 Deltaproteobacteria bacterium RIFCSPHIGHO2_02_FULL_40_11 | reverse complement strand
CGATCTTTGAACTGAAAGTCTAAAGTCAGCGGCTTCGACTTCAGAAATGGGGTTTACGACTTCTCCGCGCTCTAGGCCTTCGGCAAACCGTACTAAGTGCACATCTCCAATTAAGGTTTCGTCCAGAAGACGGGAGAGGTAAGTGATGAGAACTTCGGTCATTCCGAGCGCATTACGCGAGGAATCTTCGGCGAAGGGATCCTTCGCGC
>MGRI01000077.1:0-523 GCA_001798105.1 Deltaproteobacteria bacterium RIFCSPHIGHO2_02_FULL_40_11 | reverse complement strand
CGCCTTCGGCGCTCAGGATGACGGACGCCTCCAGAAGTCCTTCACAGGGATTGGCATATAAAACAGAAATACTTACAAACATAAAATATACGGTAAAAGCGGCACGCCTCATGGCTTTATCCTCAGAGGGCGGAAACCGACACTTCTGTTGCGGCCATCGGGGCCGCTGTAGCTGTGATTGGCAGGACGCAGGCCCCGCGCGCCGCTGCTCCAGCTACCGCCACGGAGCACCCGGGAAAAGCCCGATTTATCTTTCATCCACTCATAAACATTGCCATGCATATCAAAAAGGCCAAAGGTATTTGGAAGCTTGAGTCCCACAGCATGGGTTGAACCGTTTGAATTTTTATTAAACCATGCGTATTTTGGAAGTTCTGCTTCATCGTCTCCAAATGAAAATGCTGTATCTGTCCCAGCTCTTGCAGTCCTTTCCCATTGGACCTCAGTGGGAAAATCATAGGTTGCGCCTTTTATATGATCTGGAATTACTTCATAAATGAGAGGATCATCTGCTTTTGAAAGT
>MGRI01000076.1:5700-20972 GCA_001798105.1 Deltaproteobacteria bacterium RIFCSPHIGHO2_02_FULL_40_11 | reverse complement strand
ATTGGTGCAGGTTGAATTGGGTGAATGGCTGATTAAGGTACAGCTTGGTCTACTAATTTGTGTACGGCACATTGCGGCCCATTGTAAAAGTAAAGATTCACTTGCATAACCATTGTTTGCTTTTGCGGTTTGGACGCAATCTACGCTTACTTGAGAGTGGAGTTGAATTCCGCCACATCGATCCGATCCTTGATCTAAATCTGCCAATTGACGTTTTATGAGTTTTACGTCAATTTCCAAATCGCCGACGCGCTCTTCCAAAGCTGTATTTGCAAATGCAAGGGGCGCAAAAAAGAGTAACAGTGCTGCAATTGTTTTTTTCATAACGATACCTCCTGGTTTAGGGTTAAAAATACATCTTATATTCGAAATTTACACTTGTGGCTTTGGCCACATTTTTTCCTGCCAAAGGCAGCGTGAAATTTAAGCCCGCATCCAAGGGCAAACGAAAAGTGCCCGATCGTACCCAAGGAAGTGTTGAAAAGCCCAGACCAAAATCAAGGCTATGTTTTCTCTGTGCTGTATTTTCTTGAAGACTTGCCACGCTGAATCCTTGATCGCTTTTATAGATGTCTTTTTGTTTTACAAAAAATTCATAGCTGCTGTTTAAGTTAAAATTTTTCCACAGTTGAACTTCAGAATAAAAAGAAAGATCAAGTCTGTCGCCCAAGTCTCTTTGAATGTTTTCAACATTGGTTGTGAAAAGTTCATCTGGGCTTGGGACGCGTAAAAGTTCGCGGTCTGACATTTGCCAGGTGTACTTGGCCATTACATTTAAAAGCGTAGCGGGAATGCCAAAGTAGTCTACCAAAAGGGTTGCGCCCCAATCGGTTTGCCCATCGCCAAATCCAATGTCTGTCAGCTTATCGGGATCATCCACTTTACCTGTGGGCAGGCGAAGTCCTGTTTTTGTGGCTAAAGACCAATTCGATGTTTTTAAAAACTTGTATTTTATACCAAGTTCGACATCGCCCAAACCAAAGTTTTCCCAGGCTGCTGGATCGTCATAGCCTTTGGCTTTGGCTTTCTCAATGGCTAGCTTTGCAAAATCTGTGCTTTGAAGTGCAGGATGGCTTCCAGCGGGTGAACGATTAAATGCCAAATCGAATTTTGTATTCGCAGAAATAATTGGGACAATTGCGCCGAGTGTGAGTGTATCTGTTACACCATATTCTATCGCTGTCCCCAAAACCAACGTTGAAACATCTAAATTAGGGACAAATTGCCCTAATGTTTGTGCGCCGGCATTAAAAAAAGGTTGCAGTGCTTGGCTTGTATCTTTACCAAATTTTTTTGCGGTTTGTTCATCCAGATCTACTTCAAAGTCGCTGACCAGGCTTTCTTCCTGGCCGGTATTCCCAAATTGTGTTCCAAACGTAAATGCATAAATCGGTTTAACCCGTGCACGAAATCTACCCTGGGGAAGAACATTTGCGTTTTCTGCGTATAAGCTTGTCGCAAAGAGTACAAATAAGGATGTTAAGATTCGTTTTTTCATTTTACCTCCATTTATTTTTCCATAAAGTTTTTTGCACCACATCCCATTTTGGATTTTGGTACTTCGGGATCATGAAACGTTTCTAAAATGGGTTTATTTGTCATTTTAGAAAGTTTTTCACATAAAGTTTTAAGTTCTTCTTTTTGAAAACCAATCGATACCCAATCTATTTTTCGATCAGGCGCGACTAAGAAAAATGTAGGGACATAAATTAATTTGTATTGCGACGAAACAGTGAGCGTTTCTGTGTCACTTAAAATTGGAAAAGTAAGGCTATACATATTCGAAAAATCTTGTGGATTGCCTTCCTGGCTTATGCCAATGACTTGAAAAGGACCTGTGCCGTAATAAGTATGAATTTTTTCAATGTAAGGAAAGGCAAACTGGCATGTGGGGCACGTTGGTTTGTAAAAAGCTAAAAGAACAGAGCCCTTTTTGAGCATTTCTGTGAGTTGAAAATCGCCTAATTTAAAATCCGGCGCACTCGAATCTTTTGGAAGATCTGTCATGTCGATACCCTTTAATGTCAAACTATAGTCGCGGCTTTTTGTTTAGACAAGGTCTTTTTCTTTTGTTAAACCAAGGGCATGAAAGCCATTGTATTTCATCAACCCGGAGGGGTAGACGTCCTTAAATATGAAGATGTGGATGTCCCACGACTTGGCTCTAAAGAGGTTTTGATTCAAGTTAAAGCCTGTGCTTTAAATCACTTGGATATTTGGGTTCGAGGAGGGCTTGGAAGTTTGCCCATGCCCCATGTTTTGGGTTCAGATGTCTCAGGTGTCATTGAAGATACTGGTTCAGAAGTTTTAGATCTTAAAAAAGGGGAGCCTATTTTGGTTTCGCCTGGGATGAGCTGTGGGGTGTGTGAGCGTTGTCTTCAGGGAAAAGATAATCTTTGTCCAAAGTATACGATTCTTGGAAAAGGCATTTGGGGGGGATATGCCCAATTTGTAAAAGTTCCAAGACAAAATATTTTACCTTATCCTAAAAATTTAAAGTTTGAAGAAGCGGCATGTATGCCGCTTACGTTTTTAACCGCCTGGCAAATGTTGGTGGAAAAAGCAAAAGTAAAGCTCGGAGATACCGTTTTGGTTTTAGCGGCTGGGAGCGGGATTGGCGTAGCAGCCATTCAAATTGCACGTCTTTTTGGAGCAACGGTGATTGCAACGGCTTCGATGGATGAAAAATTACAAAAAGCAAAAGAATTGGGAGCCGAACATTGTATCAACTATGCAAAAGAAGATTTTTTAAAAGAAGTTAAAAAGATAACAGAGGGCAGAGGGGTTGATATTGTAGTTGAGCACACAGGGGCGCAAACTTGGGAAAAATCGATTTTAAGTGCAAAATGGGGCGGAACGATTGTAACGTGTGGGGCAACCAGTGGGGATTTTGGGAAAACAGATCTTCGTCATGTGTATTTCAGGCAACTTCAAATTTTAGGATCTACGATGGGATCCAAAGGTGCTTTATTTGAAATCATTCGTCATATCGAATCCGGCCATTTGAAACCTGTCTTAGACGAAGTTCTTCCTTTAAAAGAGGCCGCTCGAGCGCATCAAAAGATGGAATCTCGCCAACAATTTGGGAAAATCGTGCTCGTCCCTTGACACTCGTAACTTTATCTATATACTGGTGTTCCGTTGTAGCAAACTCCCAAAATCGTAATTCTAAATATGGAGCTAAGTGTTTGAAAACTAAGTTTATTTTTGTTACAGGCGGGGTCATTTCATCGCTCGGAAAAGGGCTGGCGGCAGCATCCATTGCCTCCCTTCTTGAAAACCGAGGTCTTAAAGTAAATCTTTTAAAGCTCGATCCCTATATTAATGTGGATCCAGGCACCATGAATCCCTTTCAACATGGGGAAGTTTTTGTCACAGACGATGGCGCGGAAACAGATTTAGATCTGGGACATTATGAGCGCTTTACCAATCTTCGGGTCACCAAAAAAAATAATTATACAACAGGCCAAATTTATGAAGCTGTGATTACCAAAGAACGCCAAGGAAAATACTTGGGCGGAACGGTTCAAGTCATTCCCCATATTACAGATGAAATTAAAAACCGTATTTTAGATGCCAGCCAAGGATTTGATGTCAGTATTGTTGAAATTGGGGGAACCGCAGGCGATATTGAAAGCTTACCTTTCTTAGAAGCCATTCGTCAGATGAACTTTGATTTAGGCAGAGACAACGTTTGTTATATTCATTTAACGTTGGTTCCTTATATTGCAACTTCGGGTGAAGTCAAAACCAAACCAACACAGCATAGTGTAAAAACGTTGCGAGAAATTGGAATTCAGCCAGATATTTTATTGTGTCGGACAGATCGTGTGCTTTCCAGTAGCATTAAAGAAAAAATCGGTCTTTTTTGTAATGTGTCTGCCAATCATGTCATTACCGCCAGAGATTTAGATCATATTTATGAAGTTCCTTTGGCTCTTCATCAAGAAGGGCTGGATCAAATTATTGTAGACCGTCTTAAAATGTGGACAGGTGAGCCGAAGCTCAACAATTGGAAAAAAGTTGTTTCAAAATTGAAGAATCCCAAACATGAAGTTTCGATTGCAGTGGTTGGAAAATATGTGCATTTGACTGATTCTTATAAGAGTTTAAATGAAGCCCTCACACATGGGGGCATTGCCAATAGCGCTAAAGTAAAACTTATTTTTGTAGATGCTGAAGCCATCGAAAAAGAGGGCGCCTATACCCATTTGGGTTTAGCCGACGGTATTTTGGTTCCTGGCGGATTTGGCGATCGTGGAACGCTTGGGAAAATTCAAGCGGTAGAATATGCCAGAACACAAAAAATTCCATTTTTTGGAATTTGCCTGGGACTTCAAATGGCTGTGATTGAGTTTGCGAGGAATATCTGTGGATTAAAAGATGCCGATAGCCGCGAGTTTAAAAGAAAAAGCGAACATTATGTGATTGATCTTATGGAAGAACAAAAAGGGGTGTCTCAAAAAGGAGGCACCATGCGGTTGGGCTCTTATCCGTGTACGTTAAAGCCCAATACCTTGGCACGTCGTCTTTATCGAAGCAGCGAAGTTTCAGAAAGGCACCGCCATCGCTTTGAAGTCAGTAACGTACATCGACATCTTTTAGAAGAAAAAGGCATGGTTTTTAGCGGCATGTATACAGAAAGAGATTTGGTAGAAATGATTGAACTACCGGGGCATCCTTGGTTTTTGGGATGCCAGTTTCATCCGGAATTTAAATCACGTCCCTTTGCCCCACATCCTTTGTTTTCAGATTTTATCCGCGCCGCTTTGGAAAATAAACTGAAACTAAAACCTGGGGCTTCTAAAAAAAAACTTCTAAATTCAAAAGAAAGTAGTGCGCATGTCTCTGTCTAAGGTAAAAGAAGTTCAAATTTCAAACGAGGTTACGATCGGCAGCGACTTACCTTTTGTCCTTTTCTGTGGTCTCAATGTCATTGAATCTGAAAAATTAACCTTTAAAGTTGCCGAAGAACTTTTAGATATTACATCCACCTTAGATATCCCGTTTGTTTTTAAAGCCTCGTATGACAAAGCCAATCGCTCTTCCAAAGATTCTTTTCGAGGGCCTGGTCTGAAAGAAGGCCTTTCCGTTTTAAAAGAAGTAAAAGCTCGGTATAAAATTCCTGTCATTACAGATATTCATACCGTAGAAGAGGTAGGGCCTGTTTCGGAAGTTTCTGATGTGCTTCAAATCCCCGCTTTTTTATGTCGTCAAACAGATTTGGTTTTAGAAGCCGCCAAAACGGGGCTTCCCCTTCATGTCAAAAAAGGTCAGTTTTTAGCTCCTTGGGATATGAAAAATGTCATTGAAAAAATTCGAAGTGAAAACAATGAAAACATTCTTTTATGTGAGCGCGGTGTGTCTTTTGGGTATAACAACTTGGTTGTCGATATGACAGCGTTTCCAATTATGCGTGCCTTGGGGTATCCCGTTGTTTTTGATGTCACGCATAGCATGCAGCTTCCAACGGGCGGTGGGAAAAACACAGGCGGAAGACGTGAATTTATTCCTCATCTTTCAAGAGCTGCGCTGGCCTGTGGGATTGATGGCCTTTTTTTAGAAGTTCATCCCAATCCAGATGAAGCCAAATGTGACGGACCTTCTTGTACGCCCTTAAGTGAAGTGCGGGGGCTTTTAGAAACCTTAAAAACCATCGATGATTTTGTAAAAGGAAATTAAAGTGACTGTTCTTGAAGATGCCAAAAAAGTTCTACGTATTGAAGCCAATGCTATTTTAAGTTTCATTGAACGTGTTGGGGAAGACTTTGAAAAAGCTGTCGATTTAATTTATCGTTGTAAAGGAAAAGTGGTTGTGACGGGCATTGGAAAGTCTGGCCAAATCTGTCGAAAAATTGCAGCAACGCTCGCCAGTACAGGAACACCTGCTTTTTTCTTACATCCAGCAGAAGGTATTCATGGCGATTTGGGGATGATTGCAAAAAACGATGTTGTCATTGCCGTTTCATATAGCGGTAATACCGATGAGCTTTTACAAATTTTACCTTCCGTAAAAAGAATTGGCGCAAAAATTATTGCTTTAACTGGAAATCAAGCGTCTCACTTGGCAAAGACTGCTGATGTTTCCATGGATTTAAGTGTTCAAGAAGAAGCCTGCCCCATGGGGTTGGCGCCCACAGCAAGTACAACGGCAACGCTTGCCATGGGCGATGCCTTGGCTGTTTCTGTTTTAAAGCGAAGAAATTTTAGTGAAAAAGACTTTGCGCTTTTTCATCCCGGGGGCTCATTGGGGCGAAAACTTTTATTGCGCGTTTCTGACCTCATGCAATCTCAAAAGAATGTACCCATTGTCCGCACGGTTTCGGATATGAAGGAAGCCATCGTTGAAATTTCAACCAAGAAATTAGGGGCCACAGCTGTCGTGGATGAGGATAATGCGCTCGTAGGTGTGATTACGGATGGAGATCTCAGGCGCCAGCTGTATCAAGACCCTCAAATGATGCAAAAAAAGGCAGGGGAGCTCATGACTCCGAATCCCAAAACCATTGAAGAAACAGAGCTTGCCACGAAGGCTTTAAATTTGATGGAAAAGCATAAAATCACCTCTCTTTTCATTGTGGATAAAAAGAGCTATCCTATTGGAATCATTCACCTTCACGATCTTGTTCGCGCAAAACTCATTTAATCTGCATTTTTTGGCATATTTATTGCTATAGCAATTTTGACACCCCGTTTTGCCCATGGTACCATAGATAAAGTAAGGCTTGCTTCATGCTAACGGTAAAAAAGGTATCTCCACTTGGGTATTTAATCATCGCAATCATTGTTGCAGAAGTTCTTATTTTTATACCCTCTAGCTTGAAGGATATCGCCCCAACGACATTTGTAGCGCCCGCAGAAGATGTAGATTTAAGTATTCAGGGGTTTAAAGCCGTAAATTTAGGAGCGAATGGTCAAAAAGAAACCATTCGTGCAAAGCAAGCAGAACTGTATCAGAAATCTGGCTTTGCAATCTTAAAAGAGGTGGATGCGAGGCTTTTTACAGAAAGTGATGATGTGATTCACATCACAGGGGAAAAAGGAAAATATAATTTAAAAAATAAAAATCTAGAGATATTCGGAAATATTGTGGCTGTCTCAGAAAACTTAGGATACCAATTGAAAACAACCTATTTAAAATATCAAGATCAAGAAAAGCTTCTTTCAAGTACAGAGTCTATTTATTTGTCAGGCCCAAACCCAAATGCTCCGTCTTTGATTGTAAAGGGGAAGGGGTTTCTTTCGAGTCCCAATGATCATCGTATTTCAATCTTAAGCGAGACCTATTGTAAAAAATTCGATGAGGGGGCAGACAGCATCGAAATCGATTCTGACAAGGCAGATATTTTTTTAGAAAAAAATGAGGCGCTCTTTAAAGAAAATGTGGTTGTGACACAAAAAGATATGAATATTTTTACAGATCACTTCAAAATTGCCTTTAATCGAAAAAATAAAGGCATTGATCAAGCCACTGCGTTTCACTTGGTTAAAATTGTTCAAGGGGATCGAATTGCAACGGCTCAGAAAGCACATTTTTTAAATCGAGAACAAAAAATTGTTTTAAAAGGAAATCCAAAAGTAAAACAGGGTGCCGATGTTGTGGAAGCAAAAGTGGTTGTATTTTTTACAGCGGAAAACAAAATTTTATTCGATGAAGCCGTAGGCGAAGTGTATGACCAAAAGTTTCAAGGATTTGGGGAGGTCAAATAATGTCGCATACGTTACATGTTCGAAATGTGTGTAAGAGTTTTGGCGATCGAAAAGTGGTGGATGCTGTTTCGATTGAAGTGAAATCGGGGGATGTCATTGGTCTTTTAGGTCCCAATGGCGCAGGGAAAACAACAACCTTTTATATGGTGGTGGGTATTTTAAGACCCGATACCGGGGTTGTCATGTTGGATGATGCGGCCATTACAGAGTTTCCCATGTATGAGCGTGCCAGACGCGGTATTAGTTATTTGGCACAAGAGCCTTCTATTTTTCGAAAGCTTACCGTTCGAGACAATATTATGGCAGTTTTAGAAAACATGGATCTTACCAAAGAAGATCGTGAGCGCCGGTTGGAAGAACTTTTGGAAGAATTAAGCGTAACGCATATTATCGATAGTTTTGCGTATCAACTTTCAGGCGGCGAGCGTCGCCGTGTTGAAATTGCACGCGCATTGGCGACAAATCCCGCGTTTATTTTACTCGATGAACCGTTTGCCGGCATTGACCCATTGGCCGTCATCGAAATTCAAAACATTATTAAGCAGCTCAAATCAAAAAATATTGGAATTTTAATTACGGATCATAATGTGCGCGAAACCTTAGGCATTTGTGATTTAAGTTACTTATTAAAAGATGGACGTGTTCAAGAAAAAGGAACCGCAGAACAATTGGTAAATAGTCCATTGGCACGTCAAACTTATTTGGGCGAAAATTTTCGTCTCTAAAAAAGTTGGGGGCAAGTTTATATGGCATATGAAATGAAGCAATCTCTAAAGATGACCCAGTCGTTGGTCATGACGCCACAATTGCAACAAGCGATCAAACTTTTACAACTTTCTCGTCTGGAATTGGAAAACATGATCACCAAAGAAATGATGGAAAATCCAGTTCTAGAGGAATCCCAAGACCTTCAGGAAAAAGACCGAGAAGGTTCTGCTGAAGAATCTGACCGGGCGAAAGAAGCGCCCCAGGAAAAAATTGTAGAAGGGGAAGATAGCTTCGATTGGCAATCTTATGTTGAAAGTTACAATCCTTCGATGCCGCAGTCTACTGTTCGTCCAGCAGACGATGTTACACCTTTTGAAAATGTTACTTCAAAGACCAAAGATCTACATGAACACCTGGTTTGGCAAATTCAGATGACGAAGCGATTGGAAGGGGATTTGGAAAATATTGCCATGATGCTGATTGGCAATATTAACGATGATGGTTACTTAAAAATTTCATTGGAAGAAATTATTGCGAAAGAAGGATGGTCTTTAGATCAATGTGAAAAAGCTTTAAAAGTGATTCAATCTTTTGACCCTGTGGGTGTGGGGGCCCGAGATTTAAAAGAGTGTCTTTTGGCGCAGGCCATGCAGTTGGATCCCAGAGACGAGTTTTTAGAAAAGCTCATTCAAGAGAATTTGCATCATTTGGAAAAGAAAAACTATTCTGCCATTTCAAAATCGATGAATTTATCGATGGATAAGGTTATTGAGCTTTCTAAAGTGGTTCTTAATATGGAACCCAAGCCCGGGCGGTCTTTTTCCAGTACAGATACCCATTACATTACACCCGATGTGTTTGTAACCAAGATCAATGGAAAATATGAAATTACCTTAAATGAAGAAGGGTTGCCCAGGCTTCGAATCAGTAACTTTTATAAGAATATTTTAAAAGGAAAAACAACGGGGTCTCTAACCAAAGAATACATTCAAGAAAAATTACGTTCTGCGGTTTGGCTCATTCGCTCCATTCATCAACGGCAAAGAACGATTTATAAGGTTACGGAAAGTATTGTAAAATATCAGTTGGCGTTTTTAGACAAAGGTTCTGAACATTTAAAGCCCATGGTTTTAAGAGACGTGGCGCAAGACATTGGCATGCATGAATCTACGGTAAGCCGAGTCACCACCAATAAATATGTACACACCCAACAAGGGATTTATGAACTGAAATACTTTTTTAATTCCAGTATTGGAAAAGGGGGAGATGTGGAAATGGCCTCCGAGAGTGTAAAAAATAAGATTAAACGATTGGTAAGTGGCGAGGATGTCAAAAATCCTTATTCGGATCAACATCTGGTAGATCTTTTAAAGGCAGATGGCATTCGCATTGCAAGAAGAACGATCGCAAAATACAGGGAGATGCTGAATATTTTGCCATCATCAAAGCGGAAAAAGTTTTTTTAATAAAGGAGGTATCACATGAAACTCGAACTTATTTTTAGGCATTTGGATGCCACGGACGGCTTAAGAAAGCACACAGAAGACAAAGTTGACAAGCTCAAAAAATATCTCATTCAACCCACCCATATGAAAATCATCTTTGACATGGACCGTCATTTACATACGGTCAATATTACGTTGCTTGAAAAAGGAAAAGAATTTCATGCAGAAGGAAAAACAACGGACATGTATGCGTCGGTAGATCAGGCAATGCATGGGTTACATGAGCAACTCAGGCGGTATAAAGAAAAAACAAAAGGTCATAAAAACTATGAACGTTCCAAAGAAGGACGTCTCAGAGGAGCGCAAAGCATGTACGATGAAGACCATTTGTCTGCAGCAGCCTCTTATTATAACCAAAAAAAGAAAAAAGTTGCATGAACTTAGTTATTTTAACCGGTGTCTCTGGTGCAGGTAAAAGCACTGCTTTACGGGCATTAGAAGACATCGGTTATTATTGTATTGATAACCTTCCTTTCAAACTCTTACCCACTTTTTTAGAGCTCACCAAAAGCTCCCAGGAAGAAATTACAAAAGTAGCTGTTTTAATTGATATTCGAAGTGGGAATTTATCTTTAGCAGATTTTCAAAAAATTAAACAAGACATGTCTGACAGGTGGACAGTGGAAATTATTCTTTTAGAGGCCTCTGACGAAGTGATTCGAAGGCGTTTCCAAGAAACAAGAAGACGACATACATTTTCAAAGCTTTCGATCGATGAGGCGATTGAAAAGGAAAAAAAGATGTTTCAACCTCTTTATCAGTGTGCAGATTTTACAATTGATACCTCGCGGTTTAATGTGCACCAGCTAAGGGACTATATTTATAAAACCTTTCGAAAATTGGAACCCACCCATGAAATGGAAATGATGCTCATGTCCTTTGGCTATAGCTATGGGGTCCCCACCCAGGCAGATTTTGTGATGGATGTTCGGTTTTTACCGAATCCTTATTTTATAGACACGCTGAAAGACTTAACCGGGGAAACACCCCAAGTCCAAGAATTTATTATGGCGCAACAGGAAACGAAGACTTTTTTAAAAAAATTCGAAGATTTTTTAACGTATTTATTGCCCTTGTATCGTTCCGAGGGAAAATCTTATTTTACGCTAGCCATTGGGTGTACAGGCGGAAAACACAGATCTGTGGCCATTGTCGAGCGTCTCAAAGATTTTCTTACAGAAAAGAAAATGCCCTTTAAAATTAAGCACAGAGACATTCAAAAGTAAAATCCATTGACATGTGCTTTTTCCCCGATTAGTTTTACTTTCAAGATAAGGAGATCATATTATGGCAAATCGAAAGTCTTTATTTACATCGGAATCCGTAACCGAAGGGCATCCTGATAAAATTTGTGACCAAATTTCGGATGCCGTTTTAGATGCCTATTTACAAGGAGATAAAACATCGCGTGTGGCGTGTGAAACGCTCGTCAATACCGGGGTTGTCATGGTGGCAGGGGAGATTACCTCAAAGACTTTTGTCGATATTCCAGACCTGGTTCGAAAAACCATTCATGAAATTGGCTATACCGATTCTTCCATGGGGTTTGATTATAAAACATGCTCCGTTTTAACGTCCTTAGATAAGCAGTCTCCGGATATTTCACAAGGGGTCAGCGAAGGTGAGGGATTATTTAAAGAACAAGGCGCTGGCGATCAAGGCCTCATGTTTGGGTATGCTGTGAACGAAACCGATGTTTTGATGCCGCTTTCGATTTTAGAAGCCCACCGTTTAACCAAGGCTTTAAGTGAGGCTCGCAAAAAGAAAAAACTTCCCTTTTTAAGACCCGATGGAAAATCGCAAGTCACAGTTGAGTATGATGGCGATCGGCCAGTTCGTATTGCAACGATTGTGGTTTCAACGCAACATGATGAAAAAGTATCTCATAAAGAAGTCCAAGAGGGTGTGATTGAAGAAGTCATTCGAAAAACCATTGCCAAAGAATACCTAGATGAAAAGACAAAATTCTTGGTCAATCCAACGGGACGGTTTGTGGTGGGCGGTCCGCAAGGAGACGCAGGCCTTACAGGTCGAAAAATTATTGTTGATACCTATGGCGGTCATGGCGCGCATGGGGGAGGTGCATTTTCTGGAAAAGATCCTTCAAAAGTAGATCGGTCGGCATCTTACATGGGGCGTTATGTTGCAAAAAATATTGTAGCAGCGGGGCTCGCAGATCGTTGTCTCATTCAATTGGCCTATGCGATTGGCGTGGCAGAGCCTGTTTCAGTGCATATCAATGCTTATGGAACAGAAAAAGTTTCGCTTGAAAAGTTAGAAGAAGTCGTTCGAGAAATTTTTGATTTAACGCCAAAAGGAATTATTCGAACGTTGGATTTACAGCGGCCCATTTATCAAAAGACGGCAGCATTTGGGCACTTTGGTCGTATTGAACCTGAATTTACATGGGAAAAAACAGACAAAGTCAAAGATCTGCAAAGAGTGGTGAGGTAAAAATGGTTCCACACGATATTAAAGACTTGGCCTTGGCCACGCAGGGGAAAGACAGAATTGATTGGGCAGCCCAAGACATGCCTGTTTTGGAATCCATTAAACAACATTTTGAAAAAGAAAAACCTTTAAAAGGTGTGAAAGCGGCGGCATGTTTACACGTCACAGCAGAAACAGCCAATTTAATGCGAACCTTAAAGGCGGGTGGGGCAGAAGTTTATTTATGTGCATCGAATCCTTTAAGTACGCAAGATGATGTTGCAGCTTCTTTGGTAAAACACGATGGTATTCCTGTTTTTTCAATTAAGGGGGAAGATAAAGAAACCTATTACAATCATATTAATGCCGTTTTAGATGTTGCGCCAAACTTTACGATGGATGATGGAGCAGATTTGGTGACGCAGATTCATACCAAAAAGAAGGATCTTTTAAAAAATATTATTGGCGGGACAGAAGAAACCACAACAGGGGTGATTCGCCTACAAAGCATGGCGCATGATAAAGTTTTACAATATCCAATCATTGCCGTAAACGATGCTAATACCAAACATTTTTTTGATAATCGTTATGGAACGGGCCAAAGTACGATTGATGGCATTATTCGTGGCACCAACAGACTTTTGGCGGGATCTGTTTTTGTGGTATGTGGCTACGGCTGGTGTGGACGTGGGGTTGCGATGCGTGCCAAAGGGATGGGGGCGAGAGTTGTTGTGACAGAGATTAATCCCTTGCGTGCTATTGAAGCGGTGATGGACGGGTTTGATGTGATGCCGATTGAAGAAGCTTCCCCCAAAGGTGATTTTTTCTGTACTGTGACAGGTGATATTCATGTCATTCGTCCCGAACATTTTGCGCTGATGAAAGATGGCGCCATTGTTGCAAACTCTGGGCATTTCAATGTTGAGCTTGCTTTAGAAGATCTGGGACGGCTTACCAAAAATAAAAGAACCGTTCGCGGTGTGATGGAAGAGTATACGCTTGAAAATAACAAACGAATTTATGTTTTGGCTGAAGGTAGATTGGTAAACTTAAGTGTTGCAGAAGGTCATCCCGCAAGTGTGATGGATATGAGCTTTGCAAACCAAGCTTTATCCGCAGAATATGTGAAAAACAACGCCGCTCAACTTGAAAAAAGAGTGTACCGCGTTCCAGAAGCCATTGATCAAAACATTGCAAAGCTAAAACTCGAAGCCATGGGCATTAAGATTGATACGCTGACGGCAGAACAAGACAAGTATCTCCATTCCTGGGAAATGGGTACGTAAACGACCTCAACCCTTCTTGACAGAGACTTCATTCCAATATATTCAGGTTTCATTCCGAGTGTAAGGCGGAGTTTAAGGGGAGGAAATTATGAAAAAAGTGTTTGGATGGGGCGTCATTTTATTGGGCAGTTTTTGTTGTGTGCAACCTGTTTTTTCTAAAAATGAAAGCATGTTACTTTTAGAACGTTTAAGACAAATGCAGGGGTTGGTCGCACAGGATGAAGCGCGTTCCCAATTTAATATTGGGTTAGAAGCGGATCGAAAGTCAGCTGGGGATCGTACAACAGATCTTACAACACGAGTTTTTAACCGTTCCTTATTACGATTTGGCTTTCAAATAGCAGATAAAAAAGAGGGAGATTCCTCTCAACAAGCCGACTATCCAACGATTGCGTTTAAGTTGGGAGATGAGCAAGTTCAGATTTTTAGAGTTTATAATGATAAAGAGCATGACCTATATAAAGCAGAAAATGATCGTTCTTCGGTGACATTTGGATTTGGACAAACCTTGGGGCAGTTTCGAGTATCTGAGCGTTTGAATGTAGATCACCGGTTTGCTCTCGAAAATCAGGAGCATAACAGTAACACATTTTATGGGGGTGAAGTTGCTGGAGAATATACTGTAAAATGGAGTGATAAAGTGGCACGCGTAGAAACAGCTTATTCGCGTGCTCAAAATTTCCAGCCTCGATTGGATACGCGACTGCATGAATCTGATACCTATGCAGGACGTATTACGCTATTTTCCCCAAAATGGTTTATTGAAAGTATGTACCAAAATGAGTTTATCGATGACGAAGACGATTATTATACGACACAAAACACAGTAGGCTATCAGTGGAACTTGGGGCCTCAGCAATCGGCTTTGGGTGTTATTGGAGTTCAACATCGCAGAACCAACTTAAATCCTCGGGAACTGCTTGGGATGCTCTTGATGTTTTCTTTTATGGATACAAGGCGTGTGGGGGGATGGGATTCTAACGAACGGGAGTTACTGCGTAGTGGTAGCCATTTTGAGTTCTTTTTTGATCCAACTGGTGGGAATGAAGGGGATGATCTCTCCGATGCATGGGAAATATCTTATGTATTTAATCATTCACTAGGATATACAGAGGATTTTAAAAAAGATGATCATTCTCGTCTGGTTATTGAAGTTTCTATATCGGATACAGATGGACAGCAGGGAAAAGATTATAAAAACGAAACATCTGTTTACTTTGTGTGGGAATATTAGAAAATTTAGCTTAAATTATCCTCGTTGTTCGTGATACTTTTCAGATAAGCTCCTGTTGGCATGTCTGCCAATGGTTTTATCCAGAAGCATATGGCGTATTTCGCGCCCCATCTGTTACGCACTGACAACACTTTTCTAAAAATAATAAATAAGTATGTAAAAATTACCTTGACGCGTTTTGTCAATTTGGTATAACTGAAACATTATCGGGCAGTAAAACCTAGAAAATAAGGGGGTGTCGTTCAAAAATCTTTCCTGTTTTAAAAAAAATCGTCGGGCTAAATAAAAAAACCATTTTTTTTAGGAGGTATTGAGTGTTAAAGAAGGTGTCGTTAGGTGTTTTAAGTGTCGTTGTATCTTTAAGTTTCGCAAACTCAGGTCAAGCAAAGGCAGTCCAGA
>MGRI01000076.1:5324-5686 GCA_001798105.1 Deltaproteobacteria bacterium RIFCSPHIGHO2_02_FULL_40_11 | reverse complement strand
AATTCTACCTTAAAAACAAGTAATCTTAAGGCTTTGACTTCGAATGGATTTTCTGTGTCCCCAGAAAATTTGAATTCCACAAAATATTACATTGTTCAATTTGAAGGCGTGTCGAGCCATGCTTTTCGAAGTAGCATTTCTAAAATTGCAAATATCGTTCGCTATGTTCCAGACAATGCCTTTGTTGTAGAACTGAAGACCTCTTCTTATGAACTGGGTTTAACCCCAAATGTGTTTTGGTTTGGGCCTTAAACACCGCAGTTAAAAGTAGACCAAGCGCTTTTAGAAAATCCATCGAATCAAAAAATTCTGGTCGATGTTCATTTATTTTCAAGAAAAGATGAAGGCGCATCTGAAAAAGT
>MGRI01000076.1:5194-5296 GCA_001798105.1 Deltaproteobacteria bacterium RIFCSPHIGHO2_02_FULL_40_11 | reverse complement strand
GTGAGTCCTGGGCTTTTAAAAGTAGAGACAACGGTTTCGGATTTAGCGCGTTTTGCAAAAATAGATGGCGTGGAATGGATTGAAGAAGTTTTAAAACCCAAA
>MGRI01000076.1:0-5101 GCA_001798105.1 Deltaproteobacteria bacterium RIFCSPHIGHO2_02_FULL_40_11 | reverse complement strand
AAAGTGATGAATGTGGAAGGACTTCACACCATGAATATCAATGGCGGAACAGAAATTGTAACCATTACAGATTCTGGTTTGGATAAAGGGGATGCAAACCAAATGCATGAAGATCTCCGGGGACGCATTGCAGGCGCATATGCAATTGGTCGCGCTGAAACGTCTGAATGGGATGATCCGATGGGCCATGGGACACATGTTGCAGGTCTTGTTGCAGGAGATGGTTCAAGTTCAGACGGCTCTGTTCAAGGAACAGCTCCCAAAGCCTTACTCATCATGCAATCTGTATTTCGATGGATTATTGGAGAAGGGGAAGAAGAAGGGAAACGTGAAAAAGGAATGGTTTTACCTTCTTATATTCATAAACTTTTTGAAGGACCGTATGAAGATGGTTCTAGGGTCCATACCAATAGTTGGCAGTACACAGCTTCGAGTGGACAATACGATATTCAGTCGGCATTGTTAGATTATTTTGTTTGGGAAAATCCAGATTACACCGTTTTATTTGCAGCGGGAAACAGTGGGATGGATCTAGATGGAGATGGCGTCATTGACCGAATGTCTATTTCAACCCCCGCAACTGCAAAAAACTGTATTACCGTGGGAGCTTCTGAAAATTTAATTTTCTCGGGCGGGATTCAAGCGCCTTGGAGTTTGCTGGGAGCGATTGGAGATGGTTCTGGAAAAAGCATTTGGGGGGCTGAGCCCATTGCCAGTGATCTTCCTTCCAATAATGTAGATGATATTGCGGCATTTAGTTCTAGAGGTCCCACACAAGATGGCAGAATTAAACCAGATATCGTTGCGCCAGGCACAAATAATATCTCTTTAAGATCCCGTGCGCCGGACATGAGTCCCAGGGATACATGGGGCGTCGTAAATGAAGATTATGTGTTTATGGGTGGAACCAGTATGGCAACGCCATTGGTAGCGGGTGCTGCTGCTTTGGTTCGGGAATTTTATACACAGGTCGAAGGAAGAGAGCGTGTAAGTGCCGCATTGGTGAAGGCAACGCTGATTCATGGTTCCAACGATTTAAGCGGAAGGCCCAACTTTGATCAAGGGTTTGGAAGGGTTGATGTTGAAAATTCGCTGATTGCTGAAGGGCGTGTGCGAAAATCTTTCGATGAAACAGAGGGTGTGACAGAAGGAAAAACAAAGGCATATGCAGTTACAGTCACAGACGCATCAGAACCTTTACGCGTTACTTTAACGTACTCAGATTTTCCAGCGAGTCCTTCTGTGGCAAAAGCGTTGGTTAATAATTTAGATTTATCTGTGGTGGACGCAGATGGGAAAGTTTTTTATCCCAATGGTCTAGAAACAGCAGATGATGTGAATAATGTAGAGCATATTGATATCGTTGTGCCAAGAATTGGGAAATATCAAGTTCGTGTTCGTGGAAAATCAATTCCCATGGGCGTTGAAGAAAGCAGTCGTCAACCCTATGCATTGGTGATTTCAGGAGGCTTGCAGCCGGCAGGCTTAGCCTCTTAAATATAAAATCTTGCGCTAAGAATAGTTACACTTTCGAACAGTCTTACATGTCAAGCAGTCAAACGTAGTCTGTAACCAAAGGAGCTTGTATGCAACTTAGGTTTTTTGGGATGTTTGTTGTTTTGGCTTTACTTGGAATGAACGTAGGCGTTAGCAGTTTTTGTTTTGCAGAGGATTCGGCAAAGATTTTTTTAAAATCTGAAACAATCGATACCTCGGATCAAAAAGCTTCTTTTCATTTAACTGCAAATCACACCTCAACAAAAACGGTGTATTTAATCGTTCAATTTGATGGGACATTTTCACCCAAATATAAGGACGATTTAATGAAGTTGGGTGCCACCTTTCTTCATTATTTACCAGACAATGCGTATTTGATACGTTTACAGGAAAGAACAACCATTCTTTTGCCTCAATTAAAATACATTCGTTGGTTTGGAGACTATAAAGCGCAGTATAAAATTGATCCTGTGCTTTTAAAAGTAGATGCGCAAAGTGAATCTGAAGCAATCCATTTAAATATTAAACTTTTTACAGGGGAATCTTTTGATAAAATTAAACAATGGATTGTGTCCCATCAAGGGGAAGTGACCTACGCAAAAGAAGGATATTTGAGAGCAAAACTTTCTAGAAAACACCTTCCAAAATTAGCAGGTTTTTCAGCTGTGGAATGGATTGAAAAGGCCAGCCAACCAGAACTTTTAAATCTAAATCTTTTAAAAGATGAAGAGGATGACGATAAAGATCCCAAAGAACCCGAAGAACCTGTTGGAAGATATGAAGATTTAAAGGGGTATGAAACAGGGGTTAAAATTTTGGGTGTAGATGCTGCTTACGCAGATGGCCTGAGCGGAACAAACCAAATTGTCGGGATGGCAGATACAGGCGTTGATACGGGAAATGATAAAACCAAAGATCTAAGCCAAGATTTTGTGGGCGCCATTGTGCGTGGCTATGCACTTGGGTTTTTTAGTAAAAGTTGGGCTGATCCCAATGGCCATGGCACACATGTGGCCGGTTCTATTTTAGGAAGAGGTACTTATTCTGAAAAATTGCTTCATGGTGTTGCGAATGATTCCAAGCTCGTCGTTCAAGGGTTAATGGGTATGTTTGGATCACTGGATGTTCCTTCCGATTTGGCAGATCTTTTATATCCACCGTACCAAGATGGTGCCAGAGTGCATTCCAACAGTTGGGGAAATCCATCCAGCCAAGGGTATGACCAGTATGCCAAAACAGTGGATGAATATATTTGGAAAAATCCAGATATGCTCGTGGTTTTTGCAGCGGGAAACAGCGGCGAAGATCAGGATAAAGACGGTGTCATTGATGAAGGATCCTTACTCTCTCCTGCCGTCGCCAAAAACGTTTTAACGGTGGGCGCTTCTGAAAACTATGTTTTAGAAGGTGGCATTCAAAGAGAATGGGGAAAGCTTAGAAACGGAGATCAAAAATGGGGAACAGAGCCCATTGCCAGTGATACGCCTTCCGATAATGAAAATGGAATCGCTGCATTTAGCTCTAGAGGCCCAACTGAAGACGGAAGAATTAAGCCAGACATCGTTGCACCAGGAACCAATATTTTATCTGCAAGATCGCATCATGAAGAAGCTACACCTTTATGGGGGGCTTTTAATGAGCACTATGCGTGGTCGGGTGGAACCAGTATGGCGACCCCTTTGGTTTCAGGCACAGCTTCTTTGATACGTCAGTTTTATGTTGAAAAAATGGGATTGGAATATGTGTCTGCCGCTTTGGTAAAAGCAACCCTCATTAATGGTGCGATCGATATGTATCCTGGACAGTTTGGGTTTGGGAAGACGCAAGAACTTTCAACCCGAAGACCCAATATGCATGAAGGTTGGGGGCGCGTGAATGTAGATCATACATTCTATGACGAAAATCGAGCGCTTCGTTTTGTAGATCATCAAGAGGGGATTCGTCATGGAATGACAGACCAATATAAAATTAAGGTCTTGGATTCAAAACAACCGTTCAGTGTCACTTTGGTCTATACGGATTATCCTGCAGCATCTGCGGCACAAAAAGTATTGGTGAATGATCTGGATTTAACCGTAACCCATGATCAAGGCCAAAACTTCTATCCCAATGGCTTAAAAACTGCCGACCGAAAAAATAATGTGGAAGGTGTGGATATTTTAGAGCCAACACTTGGGGAATATACTGTTTCCATTCATGGGAAAAATATTCCGCAAGGAAATGCGAAGAATGCGCAGCCATACGCCCTGGTGGTGTCAGGATCAATCGACTAAGTTAAGCAGACTTGCTTTCTTATGCACCTTCAGTACAGTGTGGCATGGCACAGTTAAAGTACTTTCAAGTGGATCTCTCGGGAGAGGGAGAGCGGGTGGATACATTTCTGTCCCAGCAACCGGATATGCCCACGCGTTCTCAAATCCAAAAGCTCATTGAAAATCAAAAAATTAAAGTGAATGGGGTTACAACCAAAGCCAACCATAATCTTCATTTGAAAGACAACGTCTCTGTTGAAATTCCAGCGCCTACAGAAAGTATTTTAGAACCGCAAGACATCCCCTTAAATATTTTGTTTGAAGACGAAGATATCATTGTCATTTATAAACCGTATGGCATTGTCGTGCACCCTGGGTCTGGCAATCCAGACAAGACCCTCGTGAATGCGCTTTTGTATCATTGTAAAGACTTGTCTGGAATTGGCGGGGTAGAAAGACCCGGCGTTGTGCATCGTTTGGATAAAGACACAAGTGGGGTGATTGTGTTTGCAAAAAACGACACCGCTCACTTCAATTTAAGCCAGCAATTTCAAGACCGAAGCATCCAAAGATTTTATTTTGCATTGGTGTATGGTCGGATGGAAAAAAAACAAGGCATGTTTGATTCCCCCATTGGAAGGCATCCTTCCCAAAGAAAAAAAATGTCGTCTCGGTCGAGCAGGGGGAAACCTGCACTTACTTTTTATGATGTACAAAAAGAATTTGAGCAGATTTCTTTGGTGAAGGTGAATTTAAAAACAGGCAGAACCCATCAAATTCGCGTTCATTTTTCTGAATCCGGACACCCTGTGGTGGGGGATGAAACCTATGGTGGAAAAAAACGGGTTAAAAATATTGTAAATATGGAGGTTCGCACTCAAATTGAAAAATTGCCCGCACTTTGTTTGCATGCTGCCCATTTAACGTTTGAGCATCCCAGGACAAAAGAAAAAATGACATTTGAAGCGCCGCTTCCAGAACATTTTCAAAATATGTTACACTGTTTAGAACGTGAATAAGAAAATATTTCAAAGCAGTCTCTTATCTATTCCAGAAGTTCATCATGGATTTTTGTCTAGACATTTTGGAAAAAATCAAAAAGAGGGTGTTTTGTCATCCCCCGGCTTGACCGGGGGATCCACGCTTAACCTTGCCCAAGTTTTGCAGGTGCATGGCAAAAAAGTCTATCCCCTTCAAAAAGAAGAAGATTTAAAAGTTTCCCAAAAAGTGGAAGCAGATGCCATGGTAACGTCTTTAAAAAAGGTTGCACTTGTGATTCGAACGGCAGATTGTGTGCCCCTTTTATTTTATGATCCTACCCAAAGAGTGATTGCCGCAGCCCATGCAGGGTG
>MGRI01000075.1:198-5430 GCA_001798105.1 Deltaproteobacteria bacterium RIFCSPHIGHO2_02_FULL_40_11 | reverse complement strand
GGGTAGGGCTACTTCAGGCTCCCACCTATATTACAAGATACAATTTATTTATTAACAATTATGCCAATGCCTTTACAAATGACGCAACGCTCAAGCAATATGAGCACGATTTTTCGCACGAATTGACGTATAAGTTTGCGCCTAATAAAGCCATTGAACTGCGTGTGCAGCAAAATCAATTTTCAGAAAAAGACATGGAGACAGGCTATCGGAATTTTTTGTATGAACAGCAAATTATGTCTGCTAGGCTCGATTACCCTTTGTATCAAAATAGCCTCACGCGCTTACTTTTAACCAGCCGCTATGAACTCAATCGTTTTTCAAATGTCAAAACGCATGAATTTAATTTTCCAAGCGATGAATGGTTTCAAAGCGGATTTGGACTTTTACGCTTTGACCACGAGCGCTTTTTTACCATTCTATCTTATGCGAGAGAGCCCTTGGTTTCGACATTCACCGGCGGCAGTCTCGAAACCGACGTCTTAGATACGTATGGCAATGCATTAAGTTATGATTTTACAGATAACCTGTCTTGGATTGGAAACTTTTTCTTTTTAAATTACCCTCAAGGGACGCGAGACAGAAGGGACTATCGCAACATTTTAAATTACAGAATTCCCTTTTGGCAGCAAATGGAATTGGGGTACGAATTTCGATATCAAGATAAACCGAGTGTGACGACAAATTCCTTTACCGCTCGCCATACCGACCGCTATCTTTGGGATAAAGTTCTTTTAGAAGGGTTGTATCGACTCGACAATGCCAATGATTCTGAAAACTTTGGCATGACCCATAAACATATTTTTGAAGTCTTTGGTTCCTTTGATCTAACCGATTGGATTTCTTTAAACTTGGACGCCACGTTTCAAGTGAATACTGGAGCTGATCCCGAAAACTTCAAAGCCTTCCGGTCTTATCTGGTTTTTACGCTCGATAAAGATGCCATTTTAGGGCGGTATGCAAAAAGTCCTTGATAGTGTTGCTTTTAACCTAAGTGCTTATTTTAATTAGATTTTAATGAGATTTCCCATTAAAAATTCATTGTATTTTTAGGGACGGGGGGTACAATGTAATTAGATAGAGGCGGAACGTATGTTGAAGAAAATCTCCATATTTCTTTTAATCTTTGGTTTCTTGTATGCTCTGGATACTGGGGCTTCTCAAGTCACCTTAAAAAGTGGCAAAACCTTTGATGTGTCCAAGGGCTATGAGGCGATTTTAGTCGTAAGTGGTCCATTTACCTATGAAGCAAGTTCTGTGCTGAATGTTTCCAAGGCGGAAAATGTAAAAGAAGTTTTGGTTGTTTGGTCGGGGAAAACCAAAAAAGGGCATCTGGTTGAAAGGATTCGATTACAAAACGGGGATTACAAAACCGAGATCCCAGCTCTTCGAAAATACATTTATGAAGAGGGTGAAAGCTTAATTTATACGGCCTATGGGAAGATGGATTTAGAGGATTTAAAAGCGGGGCTTGAGGCTGCATCTTCCAATGCAGAAGCACATGCTTTTTTTGGGCATACTTTTATTGTGGTGCGAGAAGATTCCCGCCTTCGCGGGAATGAAACTGTTCGCGGGAATGACGTAAAAACCATTGGAGTTTATGTGGGGCTTCAAAATTTACGCCCGGGAGATATGTATCATATTCAACTTCCCATCCAAGCCAAAGGCATTTTAAGGAAAGCCACGGTGATGGGGGGCGGGGGATTAGAAGGGAACGGCAGTTCCAATATGGTGAATGGCGTGGCCTTAAGTGGGGGCGATGATTGGAATGGATCATCGGGACCAAAATGGGATTTAGATACGTATGAAGATTTAGAAAAATATAAGTTTCGTGTGAATGAAAAACTAACATGGAGTATTGACCCCCTTTTACAGTGGGTTTTTCCTGCCATGTTTATTTTGGAAGTAAAGGAGGTGAGATAAATGAAAAAGTGGATTGTCATATTGAGTCTATTGGTACTTCCATTTGTAAACTCAGCGTATGCGACAGTTACAGCGGAAGGTCATGCGCAAGGAAAAGCAACGGTTCAAGAAACACAAAGTAAGACCAATGGCGTACATGCCAATGGAACCGCAGGTGCAACGGTGACCAAAAGCCCCAATGAAATTCGAATTACAGGCATTTCGTCTGCCGTGGCAGTTGTGGATAGCAAAAAAGTAACTGGCGATGCCTCAGGCACACTGGTGATTCGTTGGGGACGATCGGGATCGTCTGGATCGAATGGATCAAATGGTGGCGCTTTTGGCAATGGCTCTTCATTGAATAATGGGAGCGCATCCAATAATAATGGCCGGGGCTCACAGCAAAGCATCTTTAGACAAGCCAGAGTTCCGATGACGCCTCCAGGGGCACCGGAATTGTCAGCAAACTTTATGTTTGGCGCTGGACTCTTCATCTTTGGATTTGGGCTGATCTTGACCCGAAAATTATGGTAAGCTGGGGGGGCAGATGAACCATCGTCTCCCCCTAGCGGCTGTGCTCAAAGTGTGTGTTGTACTCCTTCTGGGTGCCATTACAGTTGTGCTCTTTCAAAGCTTCTTTCAATATCTGTGGCAGACCTGGCAAATCGATCCTTTCTATCGGCATGGCGTCTGGGTGGCGGGCGTTTCGGTTGCATTTTATCTCTGGCAAATCTATGAAGTGCGAAAGGATCCTTTTTGTCGCCTAGAAACCTTTCCAAAAGCTTCTTTTCTTTTGGGACTCTTGTTTCTCTTAAGCTTTGGATTTGGCGTGTATACGCATATTGCCTTTTTAGGCGGTGTTGCCTTTATTTTTTGGATGATTTTGGTGAATCAGGTTTTATTTTCAAGTGCCCGTCATACCATTCATTTTCCAGCGTTGTATGTGTTAACCGCAGTGCCCATTCCTTTTTTAGGCGAAATTTCAGGGTTGCTTCAGATTGAAATTGCACGTCTTTCAACCTGGTTTTTAAATCTTTTTGGATTTGAGATCCTCAGATCGGGCATTGTCATTGGTACCCAAAGTGTACAGTTTCAAATTGCGCCCAATTGTACGGGGATTTCTTCCTGGTTGGTTTTAACGTCTTTGGTTTTATTTTTTCTTTATTTTATGAAAGGCCGCCTTTCTAAAAAAATACTTCTTTTTGGCTTGATTTTGCCGATTGCATTTTTAAGCAATTGGATCCGGGTTTTAAGCTTGATTTTGGTTGGTATTTATTTTGGAGAAACTGTCGCCATGCAGTTTTGGCACATGTGGGGCGATATTCTTTTTTATGTCTTGGCGTGTTGTTTAACCTTTTTATGCATGCTGGTTTTATTTCGAAAACATGGATACAGAAACTAAAAAATACTTAAAACACTGCGTGGGGTTAAGTGGTCTCCTTTTAGCGCTCCTATGGCTTCGTGCGACTGTTTTGGAAAAAGACTTTTCGATTCGTTACAAGGTAGATTTATCTCAAAATGGAAACCAGGAATATATTGCAGATACGTCGCTGTATCATTTTTCTGCCAATGAAGGGAAAATGATTTCAAAAAGTAATTTTTTTGATTCCCATTTTTTAACTTTTTTCCCCAATCAAATGGGAGATTGGGTAGGGCAGGATGTCTCACATTCTTATGCAGATATTTCTAAGTTTAAACGGTTTCATAATCCCAAAACCAAAGATGATCTTTGGCTTATTTTGGTGCATGGGAGCCATCCCAGCCAATTTCATGCCGCCGAAGTGTGTTATATTTCAGACGGATGGGATGTCGCTTTTCGAGACATTAAAAAAATTAAAATGAATGATGCGCTGGAATTTCCCATTCGCTATGCCATTGCCCAAAAAGAAGGGGCCAGGCATCTCATTGCCTATTGGTATGTGTTTCAAACGCCCAGCCGAAAAATAGAGGAAGGCACACTTCTTTTTCGAATTTCAGTAGAACTCACGGTGAGTGAAGAAAAAGCACAAGCCGCGCTTTTAGATTTTATTGAAAGTTTGGCCAATGTCGTTTCCAAAGATGACGCGGTACAAAAAAGTCAACTTCCAGCCTTACAAGAAGAAGTTTTTTTGCCAAACCAAAGGTCCTTGCCGCCAGCAATTGTAAAAGATAAAAAATTAAAAGCAGCCAAAGACAAAGCTTTGCAATGGATGAAAGACCAGCAGGTTCCCAATCACGTGGTTCCCTATCCAGAGATGCCCAGACGCTATTTGCTTTTAAGCTATGAGCTCAACCCCAAAAACCCAAAGAATGAAAATGATAAAAGCTATCCCTTTATTTTTAGCCGGGCAGCTTTGTATGACAATGCGTTGGCTGTGATTGCCCTCACCATGGCAGGGGAAATGGAGCGGGCGAAAAAAATTATAGATGCCGTGGCGCGAATGGTTGAAACAGATGGAAGGCTTTGGTTTTCGTATAACACGCATAACGATTGGCCCAATGCCCAAGATTCCGAAGGCGCGATTATTCGTACGGGGGCTTCGGCATGGATGGCCTACGCCATTTTATTTTATTTAAAAATTCAGGGGCATGACGCACCCCAGTATTTAGGACTTTCCGAAAAAATTACAGATTGGCTTTTAACGAACCAGGTTTTAGACTCAAGCGATCCAAGACGCGGTTTGGTGACGGGCGGGGTGGGGTCTCATGAACTTCAGTTGAGCCCAAAAGAAAATAAGGTTGTGGAAGTGTATCATGCCACCCCCATTTCGTGGGCCAGTATTGAACACAACATCGATTTATATTTCTTACTCAAAGATTTGGTCCAGATTACAAAAAAAGAAAAATATAAAAAGGCTCTGAAAATTTTAAAAGAAGCACTTTTAGAGCGTGCCTGGGACAAAAAAGAGGGACAATTTATTCGAGGTCTCAGACCTGAAGGCAAAGACATGGCCATGGCTTTGGATTGTGCGTCTTGGGGGGCGATGCTTTTAAAAAGCATGGGAGAAACTCAAAAAGCCGAACTTTCGCTTCGAAGTCTTAAAAAATATGAAGTCACAGATCCGATCAAATCTGTAAAAGGATATCGGCCGTATTATAAAGACCTGGTGTATGACGAAATTTCTTTAAATAAGATTTTTTATCCGCATCATCCGACAAAGAAATGGCAAGATATTGAAATGGTCTGGTCGGAAGGTTCTCTGGGGAGCGCCATGGCTTATTTAAAAATGAATGACATCAAAAATTCAAAAGAAGTTCTTTTGGAGATGATGAAACTTCAAACCCAAACCGGAGGATTGCTTTACGCAACCAAAGATATCCCCTTTCAGTTTTCAACATCTCCGTCGATGG
>MGRI01000075.1:0-156 GCA_001798105.1 Deltaproteobacteria bacterium RIFCSPHIGHO2_02_FULL_40_11 | reverse complement strand
ACCCCGCTTTGCTCGAATATTTTTGGGATTAAAATTTTCACTTCTTATGGACAAATTTGGGATCGAAGGCGTCTCTTAGCCCATCCCCAATGAAATTAATGGCCACAACGGTCAGCAAAATAAAAACCCCAGGGTATACAGAAAGCATGGTTGCAT
>MGRI01000074.1:26320-26404 GCA_001798105.1 Deltaproteobacteria bacterium RIFCSPHIGHO2_02_FULL_40_11 | reverse complement strand
AAGATTCGTTCTCAAGCCCGAGATGAAATGACAAAATCTCAAAGAGAATATTATTTAAGAGAGCAACTAAAAGCCATTAAGCAA